>JANQLA010000312.1 GCA_028280855.1 Melioribacteraceae bacterium | reverse complement strand
AATAAATGTAATATTATTATAAAATAATATAAATATAATTTATTTATATTATATTTGATAAAATTAAGTTAAATAAAATAATAAGCAGATACTAATTATATAGTAACATATATGCATTTTTATATCAAAGGGAAAATAAGTTTTAAGTTCAAGTCACTTTTCAGTATGAAAATATTGCTTAAAGATGAGCTTGTAACGGAGAAAGAGTATAAGTTTCAAATGACTACTACGACACATCGAGAAAGTGTTTAGATGAAGAAAGCATTCGAATAAAATAACGATTAAGATTAAGGGAATTATCATACCTCGCTTGGCTTTTTACCGAAACGTTCGGCGAACTTTTTACTGAAGTATGACGGGTTTTCAAATCCTACCTCGTAGCATACTTCTACGACAGTATGAAACTGTTTCCGTTCAAGCATTTTGTATGCGTGCAGTAAACGTATTTCACGTATAAACGAGTTCGGTGTGAACCCGGTATTTTTCTTAAGCAGTCGTTCAAGTTGACGCTGGCTGTATGCTAACTTTCCGGCAAGTTCGGAGGCTGTAAACTTTACGTTATCCAAATTTTCGATTACAAATTCTTTCGCATCGTTTACCAATTTTTCTTCGGCGGTAACTTGTTGTTCCTCCGGGAGTTCATCGCGATGTTGGGAGTACCATTCGTCACGTTGAGCTTTGTTATTGAGAAGCGCGCAAATCCTGGCAAACAATTCGCGCGGGCTAAAAGGCTTTGTTATGTAATCATCAATACCAAGCAGGAAGCCTTTTAATTTATCTTCCTCCGGCGTTCGGGCGGTTAGCATTATAAACGGGGTTAATTTCCAGTCGGGCTCTTTTACAACATTTTCGCGGAACTCAAAGCCGTCCATGTTAGGCATCATAATGTCGGAGATTATCAAATCAAATCGACTCCGCTCCATTATTTTAAGCGCTTCTTTCCCATCGGGTGCAACGGTACATATGTACTCATCCGAAAGCAGGCCAGTGATGTACCGGCTCATTTCAAGATTATCTTCAACAACCAATATTCCCGGTTTTTTTCCGTCAATCAATAAAGGCTTAGATACCGTAACATCTTTGGAATGCGATTCTTCCAACGGCTCTTTACTTACTTTTTTATCAATTTTAATCTCAGCTTCATTAAATGGAATGGATAAAATAAATTCACTTCCTGTTTGCCATTCACTCTTAACTTCAACGTTTCCTCTAAGCGCTTTTGAAAATTCATTAGCTATTGAGAGCCCTATACCTGCCCCTCCCCTTTCCGGCACATCTTCCAGAGCTGTTTGATAATACCGGTCAAAAATGTGCGGCAAATCTGATGGATGAATTCCCTCCCCGTCATCTTTCACCGAAAATTTTAACGAACCGTTGGAAAGCGAAATACTCAACTCTATTAGTCCGCCGGAGTGTGAATGCTTGAACGCATTGGAAAGTAAGTTGTGTAATATTTTTTCAAACTTGTTTGCGTCTATTTTAACCGTTGTACTTTCCTCAACATTGCATTTGAAATTATATTTTAACTGTCTGAACTGAGCAAGCGATTGATAGGAATAAAATATGCGTTTACATAAATCGTTAATATTTACCGGACTTTCATTTAACTCAAGTTTACCTGATTCCAGCTTCGACAACTCCATCACCTCTTCGGTTAAGCTTAGCAATTTTTCACCACTTGATTGAATTAATTTTAATTCGGTTTGCAAATTTTTATCAGGGTACTTTTCAAGCAAATTCTTAAGCGGGGCGAGTATTAGCGTTAAAGGCGTTCGCAGTTCATGCGATATATTCGCAAAGAATCTGGATTTTGAAGCATCCAGCGCTTTGAGCTGTTCATTTATTTTTTTTCTCTGTCTCATTATTCTATATGCCAAAATCAGCATTGTTATCAATAGAAACGCTACGACAAAAGAAGCAATAAGGATGTTTCGCTGGTTGGCAAGTTCTTTTTCCTGCAAATCCAGTTGGGCTTGTTTTTCTTTTACATTGTACTTTGTTTCTGTTTCCTTAATTTGCTTAGCGGTTTCTTCATTAAGAATACTGTCCCGCAATTCCGCGTAATCGTAAAAATACTCGTACGCCTTTTCGTAGTTGCCGGCTTTCCGGTAAGCTTTTGATATAACTTTAAGCCCCTCCATTATCTGCTCTTTAGCGCCCATCTTCACCCATAATTCCTGGGAATCCAAAAGTATATTTAATGCCTGTTCATAATTCCCCAATTCGATTTCAATTGCCCCAAGCGTATACTTAGTTGACGCTATCGCGCGTTTGCTTCCAAGTCCTTCCCTTATCGCCAATGATAAACCGCCATATCTTTTCGACTCTTCAAGGTTATCCATATTCAATTGCGTTGAAGCTAATTCACTGTAAGTTGTAGCAAGAATAGATTTGTTGTCGAGTTTTTCAGCTTCTTCCAGCGCGTTTAACTCATATTCAAGTGCTTTGGGATTGTCATCTTTTTTCACGAAAACTCTTCCGAGCCTTAAGTACCCTACAATGATTTGTATTTTGTTATCAAGCTGTTTGTACAAGTTTAGTGATTCTTCAAGGTAGGTTAGCGCTCGATCGGGATCGTTCTGCGAAATCAATGTTAGCCCGAGGTTAGCGTAAATTCCTGCCTGGCTTTTTTTATCGCCCGTAATCCTCGCTAAATCAGCAGCATTAACAAGTGATGAAACCGACTTCTCAAATTCACCAAGATTATTGTATACAGCGCCAAGCGCAAGATACGCATCGCGCATTTCTACGGTATCGGATAACTGAATAGCTTGTTCAAGATTTTGTGCATAATATTTCGCAGCTAAATTGTAATCCCCAATCCGTTTGTGGATATCAGCAACCTGCCCCCGGAATTGATAAAGCATTGTAAGTGAACCAATACTTTCACAAAGCTCCAATCCTTTATTCGCGTAAGACAACGACTCTTCAAGATTATATTTGATAAGAAGTTCTGCAAGCTCCGACAGGATCTTTAGTCGCGTTGTGTCTTCTATCCCTTTTTGCAATTCGGACTTAAGGCTGTCAACCCTTTCTGATTGCCCGGATAGAGAAATGAAAAGTGCAACAACTAACGTCGCAACATATTTGTACATATCTATTTATTATTTATCTGTATTAACCGATCAAAGAATTATCGTAACGTCAACAGCTAAATAAACAAGGTGAGAAAGTTTCCTGTAAATTAATCATTTATCAGCAAATGTCAATTGAGGCAGAGCATACAATGTTCGGCTAATAAATAGACGAATTGTGAATTAGTAAATTCAAAATTTGTAGATAATAGAAACCAGAAATAGCTTATCAACTTGAATACTACTCATCATTTACCACAATGAACACAAAGGTTTCACAAAGGACACAAGAAAATCCTGTAAGAATTTTGCTTTGTGGCCTCTGTGCATTCATGGTGAACTTCGTAGTTTTGAATATATTCAAATAGTTACAAACAAATAATTATCCCCTCAAATTCTTTGGCGCTTGTCGATTTTGTGGCATGTTATGTCGCAAATGCGTTCGAAAAGCGCACCCCTCAAACCTAAATTTCAAGCAGACTTTTTATAGTTAGTGATCAAGCACTTTTGTTATTACTAACACGTAACAAAACTTTACTGAGATAATTGATTGAGAAAATAAATCAAAGAACCCCTTTTCTGCGGGGTCGCTAATTAAATAATTATCAAGTTACATGGAGAGTAATATGAAAATTAGAAGTCTGTTTTTACTATTGGTTTTACTAAACATTAGCTTAACTGCGCAGGTTAAAAAATCACATTTTGCAGTTAACGGAGGCCCGGAAGATCTCCCCACCGAAATCACAAAAGCGGGCAGGCTTGGCGGATGGATCAATACGGCTTCAAATGACGATGCCGGAAACGTATTTATATCGCAATCGGATCTGGTACATACTGCTTCAATCAACGGATCAGTGGATATCATTTCATCAGTAAGTACATTCGGAGAAGCCAGGAGTATGACTTATGAAAATAATCGGGTTGTCTTAAGTTATTTTAATTGGCCCGACAACTATAAAAATACTATTACCACGTTCGAAGCAGGTAGCGGCGCTAACCTTGAAAACTTTCAGTATAATGCCATTTCGAACGGATTCTTTCGCCTGGTGCTCATGAATGGTTATCTCTTCGCAGCGGAAAACGCAGCTTTTACGGGTGCATCCGCTATTCATATTTTTGACTGGACAACAGGTCCAAACGGAAACGAACCCGTGGGCAGTTATAATCCGCCAAATGCCATCATTCTTGATTATGTAATTTCAGGAAACCGTATGTACATTGCAGGCAGCTTCGGGGGCGAAGACCGGTTGGTAACGCTTGACATTACCGATAAATCGAATCCTTCCGAAGTTGCATCCTTGCAAATTGAAAATATAACAACAGTTGGATTCAATAACGGCGTCATCTTTGCAGGGTGCAAGAGTCACACGGGTAACGACGGTCTTAAAGTGCTCGCTGCTACTGATCCGTCAACAATTATAAAAGAAGCATTCAGGTCTCTAATTGATTTCGATAAAATGATAATCCATGACAACAAAATTTATATACGCGATGGAAAGAACGTAGCTGTTATTGATATTTCCGACGAACTTGATCCCGTAGTCATAGGCCAACAAACATTCGGCGGTTTCGCTGATTTCGGTTTTGAAATATGGGGAATTGTATCGGATAAAATTTATTATACAAACAACGGTCAGTTCGGAACTATAGATGTTGCATTCCTAGACAACATTATACTTGGTCCCGGTTTAATTTCGCCGCGGGTTGTAATTGATCAGGATATTGATGAAAACATGCTGGTTGTAATTGATGACCTGGGAAATACCTTTGCATACAATGTGCAGGAGCCGGGCAAGTATCAATTAAATAATACTGGAAACGTTCAGGGCGCACAAAAGGTATTTATTTATAATGGAGAAAGTTACATCACTAATAACAGCAAAGGCATTCACATTTTTGATGTAAATGATTTGGGTACGCAAATTGGTCACTATGTATCCCAGGCTGTTGCCC
>JANQLA010000275.1 GCA_028280855.1 Melioribacteraceae bacterium | reverse complement strand
AGTATTAGAACTTAGTATAAAATCCGGATTAATCTTCAACGCCGGATCACCCGTAAGTGTGAATCTTTTGTGAAGTTCAAAATGATGTTCGAGAAGAGATCTTTGAGTGCTTAAAAGACACTCTCCAATTCTCTGCCTAACCTGGCTTAATGAGTTATCATAAAAAGGCTTTAAAAAATCTCTTGAACTATAAAGAAAGTTTAGACCTGAGCTTCCAAGATAAGCTACACAACCTCCATTTACTTTAAATAACGATTTTTCAATTAATGTTGAATCCGTATCGAGGTCGAAGTTTTGACTGCATCCTACGCCCGAAAATATATATGGTTGATCGTAATTATTAAGAGAGTCAATATAGTTTACATCAAATATTCTATACTGGGATAAAAGAAATGGATTTCCGTGCCCTACATAAACGAAATGATTAACTCCACTGTTTAGTCTGCTAATTAAGTTTTTGCGCAAAATTTCAATATTCGACTCGGTGTATCCCGATAAATATAAAACACTATAACTTTTTTCTTCAAATAGTTCTCCAAAATTAGCTGCTACCCCGTCAAAAGCATATCCATCTTTTTTATCACTCAGCACTACTGCGTTTTTATTTAGTAGATTTAAATTGTCCTCGTAAAGTTTAATTTTATTTATCGAAGTTTCTAACTCAAAGTCATTATTGCATGGTATTCTACCTAATGCAATATCGGGCTTCAAATCATTTTCAAATTTGTTTATAGCATACCACACATCAATTGAAACCGAATCTTCTCCACGTTCGGTAAAAGCAGAATTGTCGGATGTATCTCTTGAAGAAGGCACAAATTCAACATCGCCTGCAAGAAGAAGGTATTTCGGTCTCGGTTCTTTCCAATAAGTAAGAGCTTCGCTAACAAAAGATCTAATTTTATCGCTCCGTCTTTTGCCCTTGAATTCCGAATAAATTTCATCAACGAAAATTATTTTTACTGTGAATCCATCATTAATCCGGTAATCAACAAGTTCCTGTAAACTTTGGGCGAATTGTGGAACGGTTATAATTATATAATCAGCCTGATTAGTGGAAGAGCTTAGATTTCCATTTACGGGAATGGAGAGTGCAAGAATTAGTAGCAAAATTGATAGAAGTTTCACAATGTCTCCAAATTTAATATAAGCAATATTAAAAGTTACGGAGACACTAAGAAACTAAAAGTTCAGCATTTCGGAACTTTTTTTATTAAGATATCGACTCGAATTTTATTCTTTCCATTTGATGTTGCAGCCAAGCGATGGAATTTGATTGTCACTGACCTGATTCACTGCTAGAATTGCATCCAGGGCGGCTCTAATATCCTTGCCCGTTACAGGTACCCCGTTATCGGGACGCGAGTCGTCGAGCTGTCCGCGGTAAACTAATTTTAGGTCTTTGTCGAAAATGTAAAAATCTGGAGTACAAGCTGCGTCGTAAGCTTTTGCTACTTCCTGAGATTCATCGTATAAGTACGGGAATGAATAGCCCAACTCTTCAGCAGCTTCTTTCATTTTTTCAGGTGAGTCGTCTGGATAGTTTTCTACATCGTTCGAACTGATTGCTACAAAAGATATTCCTTTAGGTAAATAATCGCTTGCCAATTCAACAAGTCCTTTGTTGACATGTTTTACAAACGGGCAGTGGTTACATATAAACATAATCACTGTAGCTACATCGGATTTCAAATCAGACAGTTTCTTCGAAGTACCGCTTACCGTATCGGGCAGATTAAAATCCGGGGCAATTGTTCCGAGAGGCAGCATGTTTGACGGAGTACGTGCCATTTCTTTTTCCTTTCAATAAATGATTGTTTTAATGTATAACAAATATCCTTCATAAAAGTTTATTTGAGCAGTTAAAATAAAATATTCAAAGCAAGTTGAAAGAGAAAAAAATCATGGCAATATTAGATGAACACGTGTCAAATTAGTTCCCGTAGCGGAGACATTCTTGTCTGAGCATTGATACCATACTAAGAAGTCCACAATTAAAGTTGAAGGTCCAAAAGCCTGAAAAGCGCAATTAAACAAAAAGCCAAAAAACTTAGACCAACCTCAAGCGCTTTAATAAGAACCGTGTTGACCGAAGTCTTTAAACCTGGTAATGATAAAGATTCCACAAGTAATATTTTTAACGCAAACAGAGATGCTAAGGGCATGAGCATTCAGACTGAAGAATTTCTTGAGATGCTAAAAATATAATGGTTAAAATCCTAAAAAACTTTTATTCGCTAAATTCTATAGTAACAGCTCCTCTAAAATCTCCAACATTGTATCCAACTGCTTTGTCCGACGGATACAGATCGGCAATTTTTTGTTTTATTTTATTGCTCATGTTTTCTTCACTGCCGTGACAAGTCACGCACAATCCCTTTACTTCAAGGGCTTTGTAAAACTTATAATACGAACCATCCTTACCCTGAATTTTTTGTACATGAGTGTCGCGCTTTTCATTCCAGTGCTGTTTAAAGTACTTTAGCGCTATCTGCTCAAGGCTATCGGGTTTATTAAGCGGGTTCCTGTAATTATTGGAAGTTCGTTTAATTGAAATAATATTGTCCTGCGTACTAACAATTTCTTCGGTAAGCGGCATTGCTTTTAAATTACACACAGCTAAAGCATTTACAGGATCGCTGCTGCGTATTTCTTTAAGCAGCTCCGCTTGCAGATTACTTAAGAGTTTTTTTGCAACAATTTTACCTACCATCGTAATTTTTTGAATTTCCGGTTCAGTTGGATTCAAAAGTTTTTCCTGGGAATAATTTGCCGTCAATAGAAAATGTAAAAGTAAAATTGTAATTATAGGTTTGCGCATAATCCCTCCAATAAATCAGGTTTAATTTTTACCGCAAAAGTACTTAAGAGAGTAAGAATACCGTTATTAAAACAACGAGTAAATACAGTTTCTAACATGATCAAATAAAATAAATCATTCAATGGAAAAATCCGGAATTTATATAAATACCGCTATTAAGATGTTTCATACATTATCGCAAGGTTGATTTTAACATTACTTTTTAGTGCGTTTTTTATGTTGCAATATTTTTTTAGCTTTACGACCAATTTATTTACAAAACAGAATTCCCATGGGTGAACTGAATAAAATCAGATCAAAGATCAACAAGGTCGACGAAGACTTAATTTCGCTTCTTGCCGAACGAAGAAAACTTAGCAAAGAAATTGTTATCGCAAAGGATTCAGGCGAGCAAGCCATCCGCGATAAAGAACGCGAAACCGAACTGCTGCGGCGGTTAATTCAGCTAGGCAAAGAAAGAAATATTGACGCGCATTATTTGACCAAAGTATTTTATGAAATAATCGAAGACTCCGTTCGAATCCAATTAAATCATGTGCAGGATTTAACAGGCCGGGAAAGCGTCGGAGAAGATTATATATCCGTTGCTATCCAGGGAATTGAAGGCGCTTACAGCTACCTGGCATCACAAAAGTTTTTCGCACATGCCGGAAAAGAAATTGACTTTGTTAAAAAGAAGAGGTTCGAAGAAGTTGTTCGAGCGGTTGAAAGCGGCGAGGCCGACTATGCATTGCTACCGATTGAAAACACTACATCCGGCGGAATAAACGAAGTATACGACTTGCTTCTCCATACTACATTGTCTATAGTCGGTGAAGAAACATTCCGTGTAAAGCATTGCATTGCTTCTACAGTTGATATTCCTGTTCGACAAATTAAAAAAATATACGCACACTACCAGGCTGCTGCACAGTGCAGCAAGTTTATTCAAACGCTTCCCGATGTTAGTATTGAATACTTTGCGGATACCGCGATGTCGGTTCAGAAAATAAAGGAAGAGAACAATCCTGAGTATGCGGCCATTGCAAGCGAAGAAGCCGCCAATCTTTTCGGCGTAAAAATCCTACGGCAAAACATTGCTAATCAATCCGAAAATTACACGCGCTTTTTAGTAGCAGCACGTAAATCAAACGAAGTAGATCTTCGGGTCCCGTGCAAAACATCGCTGGTTATGGCAACCGCTCATGTGCCCGGATCTTTGGTTGAAGCATTGAACATATTTAACAAGTATAATGTTAATCTCACCAAGCTTGAGTCGCGCCCTATAATGGGAAACCCGTGGGAAGAGATGTTTTATCTCGACTTTGAAGGCAACATTAAAGATGAAACGGTTCAGCATGTGTTGGATGAGCTAGGCGTTCACACTCGTTTCTTCAAAGTTTTGGGAAGTTATCCTTCGCGCGAAGTACAGAAAACAAAGCTTTCGGATCTTGTGGTTGATAAGAAGCAAGAAACATTAAAAACAAGCGCAATAAAGTCCGAAGAAAAACATAAAGCTAAAAAGCCAAAGAGTTATAAGCTGGCAAGCAGGGATTATAAACCGGATGACACAATCATAAAAGTTCGTGATGTAGAAATTGGAGGAAACGAATTTATTGTGATGGCCGGTCCCTGTTCAATTGAATCGGAAGATCAGATTATGTCGTGCGCTGCCGAAGCCCGTGAACACGGGGCACAAATACTACGCGGCGGCTGTTTTAAACCTCGTACCTCTCCCTACAGTTTCCAGGGATTAGGCTTCGAAGGTCTGCAATTTATGAAACAAGCGGGACTTGAATACGAACTGCCCATAATTACGGAAGTGCTTGCACCCGAACAAGTAATGGAAGTAGCCAAGCATGCCGACATACTACAAATAGGCGCACGCAACATGCAGAATTTTTCATTACTAAAAGAAGCGGGTAAGGTTCATCGCCCGGTTATGCTTAAGCGCGGTATGATGTCCTCTCTCGACGAATTGTTAAACGCCGCCGAATATATTTTAGCGCAGGGAAACAGGCAGGTAATTCTTTGCGAACGCGGAATCAGAACATTCGAAACGGCAACGCGTAATACTTTGGACTTAAGTGCTGTGCCTGTGCTAAAGGAGTTTACCCACTTACCGATAATCGTTGATCCGTCCCATGCAATCGGCGAGCGCGATAAAGTACCGCCTATGGCAAAAGCGGCTAAGATAGTTGGTGCGCATGGAATAATAGTTGAGTTTCATCCTGAACCGGAAAAAGCATTGAGCGACGGCCCGCAGGCGCTGTACTTTAACCAGTTCGAAGAATTGATGAGTGATTTGAAAAAGCTTTGAATAGCACGCAGATAACAAAGATTAAACTGATAGTGGCAGATAGTTCGTTTAATTTTTTTCTGTGTAAATCCGCTAAATCCGTGTCATCTGCGTTCCATTTTCTCTAAAAATAATAAACCGCTCTAAATCCCAGTATTGTGTAACTGGCGCTTGTTGATGTAAATGTAAAAGCCGCTTCCCCGACAAACCCGATTTTGAATCCTGTTAGAGACAGCTTACGCATATTCCAGCCAAGAAACAGTGACGCCGCAACGCCGTAACCCCACTCATCCCTATCGCTGAATGTTCTGTCGTTAATTGCGCTTAAGCCGAGTCCTTCTTCAATAAATAAAAATCCGCCGAGCGGCTGTTCGATTATTGCTTTGGCTGTAAACGCCTGCACATAAGGATAGTACCTGCCCTGCCTGCTTTCCGGCAAAAAATAATTAACTTTCCTTGCGTAAGAATACCCGAACCGTATGCCGACTTCGTTTAACCATGTATGGCTGAAGCCAGCTAAAACATTGAACCCCAGGCTATTTTGCGACGGTGAATTCCCTTTTACCGAACCGTAACCGAGATACGCCCCGGCATGCTCATTAAAGAATTGCGCTTTTACGTTAACCGCTAATAAAATTGTGATAAGCAAAAAATAAAAAAGCTTGATTCTGGAGTTCATGTGTTGCATTTTAATTTTTGAAAAATCAATATAAGCAAATATGACAGAGCTGGAAATGGAAAATTATTTATATAATTATAATGCCGTTGTGAAAAGCGTTTATGACGGAGATACTATTACGGTTGATATCGACCTTGGCTTAAAGACCTGGATAAAAGCTGAAAAAATTCGGCTTCACGGAATAAACGCCCCGGAAATACGCGGAGCATCAAGACCAAAAGGACTGGCAGCGCGTGACTTTCTGCGTGAGATGATACTCGGTAAAAAAATTATTGTTAGAACTATTAAGGACAAAAAGGGAAAATACGGACGCTACCTCGGCGAAATAATAATCGTTAATGAAAACGGTACTGAGACCAACATAAACGATTTATTAGTTCAAAAAGGATACGCCGAATATAAAGAATATTGATCCCCTGCCGGCTCAATATTTTACTAATAAACAAATAACTTAGTGATCTAGCTGTTGATGATGATGTTAAAAATTTATCTGTACCTTTTCCTATGTGTTTCAATAACCGCTCAACCGGATTCCTCAATGGTAAGATTTATTTATAACGCCGATTCGAATCACACTGTTTCCGTGGCAGGCAGTTTTAACAACTGGGATGCTGCTGCCCATAAAATGTTCTATGTTGATTCAACTTGGGAAATCGATATTTATTTACCCCACGGTTATTATTACTACAAGTTTGTTGTAGACGACAACTGGATACCCGATCCATCGCATGACTGGTGGATCAATGACGGCGGAACAAGTTTCAATTCAATACTTAAAGTAGGTGATCCCCCGGTTCCGGTAAGGGAACGAAGCCCGTTCGAGTTAAACAAAAACCTTTTGCCTAAGCCTGTGCTTGAAAAAAACCCGGAGTGGGTTGAGCTATATTACACCGCCTGGGAAACGGCCTGGAATAAAATTAAACGGGGAACCCCTCAAAACGGATTTGTGAATAAGTACATTGACGAAGGTTTCAATGAACTGATTTTTCAATGGGACACCAACTTTATGGCGGCTTTTGCAATTTACGGCGGAAGCTTGTTTCCCGCTATGCAGTCACTGGATAACTTCTACCTTAAGCAAAGGCGGGACGGATACATTCAGCGTGTTTACAGGGAAGACGACAGTTCAATTGTCGCACAGCCTACTAAAGAAGAACCGATGATTAATCCGCCTTTGTTTGCCTGGATTGAGCTTCGGTACTACCAGGTAACGGGTGACAAATCGAGAATGAAGACTGTTCTTCCGGCGCTCGTTAAATATTTTGAATGGATTGACAATAATTGCAGAACAGAAGCCGGTAACGGGTTACATTATTTCACTATGCTTGGAAGCGGGATGGATAATACCCCGCGAAGAGGAGTTGGAAAAGCCGGCTGGGTTGATCTTTCCGCCCAAATGGCCCTGGCGGCTAAATCTATTAGTGAAATTGCCTATGTTGTTGGCGATAAAAAAATAGAAACGTTTTTTGAAGAACGTTACAACGAAATTGCGAAACTAATCAACAAATATTGCTGGGATGATATTTCAAAATTTTACCGTGATTTTAAGGAGGACAGTACTTTAAGCGCTACAACACATATCGGCAGCTACTGGTCCCTGATTTCCGAAGTTTGCACAGCCGAGCGCTTCGACTATATGCGGGATCGTTTGATAAATGTAAACGAATTCTGGCGGCCGCATGTTGTACCTACTCTTTCTGCTTCCGATCCTGATTACGATCCCAAAGGTCATTACTGGCGGGGAGGAATCTGGGCGCCAACAAATTATATGGTTGTTAAAGGCCTGGAACGGTACGGCGATTACCGGCTTGCGCACCGAATTGCGCACAATCATATTTCAAACATAGCAGATGTTTATTTCAACTTTACCCCGGATGAAGAAAAGATAGCCTTCGAAGAAAGATATGCCGACGGATACAAAACAATATGGGAGTGCTACTCGCCGGAGAAGCCGGAACCTGCTACACGATGGGACAACACGTTTTATTCAAGACAGGATTTTGTAGGCTGGAGCGGTTTGGGCCCGATTGCAATGCTTATCGAAAATATAATCGGCCTGCAGCTTCGCGCCGATGCAAACATAATCATCTGGCACGTTATGCGCGATGATAAACATGGAGTGGAAAATCTTAGGTTCGGGAAACAGTCTGTTGATCTTCTGTGCACGCCGACCGAAGAATCCGTGACTTTCGAAGTTTATACGAGAGAATCTTTTGACCTGGAAATAGTCTGGAACGAAAACTTGTATAAGCGTGTGATAAACCCGGGTATAAATATTTTTACTATTGAGTAAAAGTAAGAAAAATCCCCGATATCTCGGAAGCCAGCTACTTTGAAATATCGGGGATTTGAGAAGTTACAAACCTTCGACGTTACCGGGCATCAGAAAAACCTCGAAGGCTATACAATTTTTAATCTGAGTGAATCAGTTAAATCTGTGTCATCTGTGTGCTATTAAAATCATTTTAGCATCAACTCCGATAAAGAACACCGGGATTTCTGATGAAATGATTTTTGTATCACTTAATCATCAATCCCGCATAAGAACTGAGGGATTTCTGGTTAAATGATGTTCATCATTTAACCATCAACATCTTCTTACTCATTACATATCCTTTACTG
>JANQLA010000232.1 GCA_028280855.1 Melioribacteraceae bacterium | reverse complement strand
GAATCAGGCTGCTGCGTTTGGCTATACACAGGGCTTTCGCGCGAATCAAGCTCCCACGGTATCGCATCACTTGTCTCAATGTACCAGCGCAATAACAGCTCTTTTAGCCTAGTAATTGTAGATTGGAATTCAGACTCACTATAGCGGTTATTAATTTCACGCGGATCGTCATCAAGGCAGTAGAACTCACCGAAATGTTCCGGTGACAAAGGATCGGAGCGCAATATAAGTTTATAATTCGGCGTACGAACCATAGTTGCCCGGCAAACACTTAACCGGTGTTCCTTTTGTTGAATGTATTTCGGATAGAACGGATTTGTCTTTTTATTTGAAACCTGCTCAACCTGGAACGGTTCATTGGTTCCGTATCCGCCCTCAGCGAATATAACATCGCCGCGGAACGAAGCCGGGATAACGTCGATCATATTCTCCAGTGCTTTAAGTTTATCCACGGTAATTTGGTTGTCAAGATCAATTGCTTTTATCGAGTTGTTGAGTAGTTTCTCAGCATTCGATTTAGCCCCATCTTTTATGAATGGAGTAAGATCACGCGCAAAGTGTGTGTGGCGTACTTCCACATCTGCCAGATTTAATATGGTAGGCACAATATCCATTGACTGAACCTGGTGTTCAACAACGGTATTTTGTTTGCCGCCGGGTGTTTGAATGATGAGCGGAACGTGTGTAAGAACGTCTTCCAAACCGGATGGCCATTTTTCAACCAATCCGTAATCCCCGGCGTAGTCACCATGGTCGGAATAGAACAACACAGTTGTATTATCCTTATGCTGTGAGTCGTTTAATGCATCCATCAACATCCCGAATAGATAATCTATGTAAGCCGTGGAACCGAGATAAACAGCATTATTTTTTTTGAACAAAATTTCGGGTTGATGTTCCAGATGTCTATACTTACGGATTAAATGCCTGTAGTCCGGCTGACCGTCCATATCATATCCTCTTAGATCCGGCACCTCCTCGGCTTTAATACGGTTGTAGAAATCCTCGGGGCAGGAATAAGGCGGATGCGGATGAAGCAAAGGCAGGTATAGTACGAAGGGGTTATCGCCTTTGGAAGAATCCTGTAAATAATCCATTGCTGCTTTTACGTTCAGGTATTCGCCGCTGTCTTCAATTTTTCCCGTCCAGGGTTGATAAAGCAAACTGAACCAGCTTTCAATCATTTCCATCGGATGTTTTAGATTATCGTAAGGCGGGCCAACTGCCATATTTTTCGGATCAGTATTGTAGTCGATTACTGAAGTTACACTCTTAAAAAATGTTTCCTCCGCAAACATGTCATTCTTACCCCACCACATTATATCGTATCCGTCGTTTTTCAGGTACTTAAGAAGGTTGGGCTCTTCCGGTTTAAGCAAATTGTAAAGTGTTCGGTGTCCCATCACATGTGTATACCAACCGGTCATAAAACTTGCGCGTGATTGCGAGCACGTAGTGTTTACGGTGTGACACTGTTGGAACCGCGTGCCTCCTTTAGCAAACTCGGTAATGTTCGGGGTATTATTCTTTATATGTTTATTTGTTTCATCAACAGCCTGGTCTGCGAAGTAGAGACTTTCATTCCGAAGTTCATCTGCAACAAAAATAATGAAGTTCATTTTTCTTTTTGTGCTCATAACTTTTCCTCTTAAATAAAAATGATAATTAAACCCTTGCAATACAAACTATACAATGCAGAAAAGTTTATCAACTTATAAAATAAGAATATTGAAATTTACAAAGTGGTCTTTGCAGAATTAATAATTAAGAAAGGAAAAAAGCCTTCACTTTGGTTGCAAAGGCTTTCCCGTTTTTACATACTAGGTTTAGTAACCCAAAGTTCTTTCCAGGTCATTGTTACGGTTCTATCTTCTTGTCCGTGGAAAATCACTTTCTCTTTTACTTTACAAATCAATTTTGTAAACGTAATGAGCGCCTCCTTTTAATATCACTTTAAATGAACAAGAGAAGGTTTCGCAAAGAACCTATTCTACTGCTACATCCAGTGGTTCTTCTTTACCGATTACAGTCTCGACATCCGAATAATGAACGCATTTATAAGTTTCGTGGAAAGTCTTCTCATCTATGCGATGATCTTTATCTTTGTGATACCAGGCGATTACATTAGTAAAGCGAACCGGCAGTATTAAGAACTACCGGTTTATTTTAAAAACGGTATTTGAACCTTATTAAACTAATCCTTGTCGTCTGTAAACACACTGCCTGTTTTACACCCGGCTCTATTTTTCCAAATACTCTTTCAGAGATATATCGATAATATGATTCCAGCCTTGTACAAAATTTTCTTTTACGAAATCAGGGTTATTTGCATCAAAATTCTCTATCCCTTCGTGTGTTAGTTTTACTTTTGTCTGTTCTCCCTCTGGAAATAGCTCAAAAGTAACAAGGCTGTTACCGGGAAATTCCTGATATCGCCACGAGTAAGAAATTTTTTTGTCCGGTATTACTTCTGTTATTTTACATAGATGTATGTACGTTTTGCCTCCTTTTCCTGTTCCTTCAAATTGGAATTCAAAACCAACTTCCGGTCTGAACTCGTCCAACTCAAAGTACCAGTTTTTCATTTCATCTTTATCGGTAATTGCCGCCCATACTTTTTTTATTGAAGCATTTACCGTAACTTCCTTCACAAAAGGTTTAGAGTCTCCGCTATTTGATTGGGGTTCTAATTCATTTGTCATTTTTTCCCTCTACATAGTTTTTTAATGAATTTAATTTTTTATCCCAGAATTTATCAAAGTGTTGCACCCAGTCACGAACTTCCTTTAAAGGTTTGTTATTAGCTATGCAATACCTTTCGCGCCCCTGTTGATTTATTATAACAAGTCCGCATTCCGTTAATATTTTTATATGCTTTGAAATTGCAGGCCTGCTTATACTGAAATTTTCGGCTATTTTATTTAGCGTCATGTTTCCCGTACTTAGCAGATAAATAATTTCTCTACGTGTAGGATCAGCTATTGCCTGAAAAACATCGCGTCTCATTTTTGTTTCCCATTTTAGTTCCGTAACCAATCGGTTACAAATATAAATGAAACCGTTCGGTTACGCAAATTATTATTTCAAAAAGATTTAAAAGTTTAGACATCTGTATGACCGGTAGGTTGAGTCGATAAGTTATTATTCCTAACAATCCTTTTACAAATACTAGATTATAAGATATATACTAAATATTGTTTTATTAATACATGATATTATATCAGATTATTGATTTTTAGTATAGTAAATACCATATTGCTAATAATGTTATTAAGAATACAAATCTCACCGACCCTAATTTTTACCAATAATTTATTTATGAAATCCGGCAATGCATTTATCATAAATTCATACATGATACTGTATAGATAATATATTCTTTTTTTCTAGTATTGTTCTCTTTACAAATGGCTTCGCTTAATTCGTTATAAAATCTTATTGAAACAGGGAGGGTATTTATGAGCTTGAAAGAAATTACCAATCAACTTAAAACCAATATTGATGAGGCAAAGAGAGTAGGGGAGTTAACCGTTGAGTTACTGCTTAAAAAGATACCGGCAAACTCGGAGCTTTCAAAATTTATGCACGACTTTTTTAGCTTATCTAAAATAGTTCTCGACTTTGTTACCCCAATTGTAGAAGAAAAGAAAGTGACAGTTCAATTCAAAGGGATCCATATTCTAAATGCAACCGATGTAACAATTGAGATTAGTTTTGAAGATATGAGCGGAGAAATTGTCGCGGGAATTAAAATATCATCCGAGCAAAAGATAGAACTGCTCTCTTTCATGGATTCCTTAAAAGAAATTTCAAAAGGTTCTGAAGTTCCTCTGCTGCCGGGCGGATTAAACGACATTGGCAAATTTAGTTTATCTTTGTTGAATATTTCGTTAAACACGAAATCCCTTTTAATAACGTTAGCACAATTAAAAGTCGGCGCTTCCGAATGGAAATTACCTGGGATGGAAAAGCTGTTTACTCTTAAAACCGCATCTCTTGATCTTACAGTTACAAACCCAATGCAAAAGAAAGAAAGAAAAATTGAAGGAAATGTTACAGCAAATCTCGAAGTACCAAATGTTAAAACCATAGAGTTCAGCGCGGATTTATCAAACTTTGTATTGAAAGCAAATGCAACCGGGATTGATTTAGCCGGTATTGCAGAATACTTTGGCGCATCTTTACCCGATACGTTACCAACAGCAACAGCCGACCTGGATTTTACATTAAAGCCTAATTCAAAAGAGTATAATTTCAATTCAACTATGCTTACTGATTGGAAGTTTGGCGGGGGCGGGTTGGATTCCAAAATCACTTTTGACTTAAACCACAAAAAGAAAACAGGTAATGGAAGCAATGATGATTACACCACAACCGCCAATATTACTGTTGTTAAAAAGGAGGACGCTCCGCCGCTAAGTCTAATGGAAGGATTAAATATCAACAAATTCAACTACAACTTTGACACTACCATAAACGGTAAAAAAGTAGACTGGAAATTCAAAGGAACAACCGACATTGGAATTCTGGAAGGCGAGTTTGAGCTGGAGACGGAAATAAGTAAAGACGATACTGCCCGAATGGTTCATCTTTCATCAACAACGCAATCCGAATCCGTAATAGTAAAATTTCCCGAAGTAGGGGGCGAGCTTAAGAAATTTGATTTCGATTTCACAGTTACAAACAAAGACGAAAAGGACAAGGTAAAAGGTAAAATAGATACAATACTCAGCATCCCGCCGATTAAAGAATTGTCACTTAAAGCAAGTCTTAACAGCAAAATAGCGTTCTCGGTAGATGTTCAAACGGATGAAATAAAACTATCGGATTTCCTAAACCAGCTTAATATCCCTGTGCCCGATGACCTGCCGCAAATTGAAGCCGAAGGAAGTTATCATTTATCGTACCTGCCTTTGACAAAAGTAAATGGAAGCAATGGTAACGGAAAACCTTCCGGTGACGAAGGAAAACAGGTTTCCGAACTTGCGCTTAAAGGCGATACAACAATTAAATGGCAGATGGATAAAACTGTGGTTGGCGCTGAAACCAACTTTAACTTTTACAGGATGCTTGAACGCGAAAACGGTTCCGGTAAAAAATTGACCAAAGTAGATTTACAAGTTACACACGCTGCGGGAACAGGCAAGATCGCTATCAATGATGATATTAAAATAAAGGATTTTGATTTCGGCTTTCACTTATCTAAAAGCCAAGAACTTAAAGACAATGTAACAACAAAT
>JANQLA010000087.1 GCA_028280855.1 Melioribacteraceae bacterium | reverse complement strand
ACAGGAAAAAGCTTATATTGATAAATTGATGGAAGCCTTGGAAACCGGGTACAATATTTTAAATAACGGCGGAACAGCATTAGACGCTGTTGAAAAAACAATTCATGTTATGGAAGAGTCGCCGTTATTTAATGCAGGTGTTGGGGCGGTGATGACAAACGCTGAGACAGTCGAGCTCGATGCGTCAATTATGAATGGCTCTGATATTAATGCCGGAACCGTTGCAGGAATAAAGCATGTTAAAAGTCCTATTTCACTTGCACGAGCTGTCTTGGAAAATTCGAAACACGTAATGATGATCGGGGAAGGGGCGGAAAAATTCGCCGAAGAGCAAGGACTGGAGAAAGTTGAGAACAAATATTTTTTCACCCCCAGAAGGGTAAATGAGATACGAGAAATAAAAGCTAAAGAACGCAACAAGTTTGATTTATCTTTCACTGAAAGAGATGATTTGAAATTCGGAACCGTTGGATGCGCAGCATTAGATAAATACGGAAACTTAGCTGCAGGTACATCAACCGGTGGAATGGCAAATAAAAGGTGGGGACGAGTGGGCGATGTTCCGATAATTGGCGCAGGCACTTATGCGAACAATAAAACTTGCGCTCTTTCAGCCACAGGGCATGGCGAGTATTTTATTCGAAATGTTGTAACACATGATATTTCAGCAAGGATGGAATATGCCGGTCAATCTTTACAACAAGCCGCTGATGAAGTAATAATGAAAAGGCTTATTGAGCAAAAAGGCCAAGGGGGAGTTATTGGAATAGATAAAAACGGCAACATTATAATGACTTTTAATTCTGAAGGAATGTTTCGCGGTTACATAACAGATAAAAAAGAACCTACTGTAGCGATGTACTCTGAAAATAAACTTAACCAAAACTAATTAAGGAGGCAGTATGCAAAGCGTCGATATAAACTATTTAGCAGTATTAGTCTGCGGAGTTTTATCAATGGTTACCGGATTTTTATGGTACGGACCTATTTTCGGTAAAGCCTGGATGCAGGAAGTAGGTAAAACCGAAGAAGAGCTACGAAAAGATTTTAACCCTGGAAAAACTTACGGGCTAGCAGTTTTGGGACATATTATTATGGCGCTTGTAATTGCATACTTCATTTCACTAACTGGCGCCGCTTCAATTGTCAACGGAATCCGTATTGCTCTGGCAGGATGGGTTGGTTTAATTGCAGCTCCTTTCTTTATTAATGGTTTGTTCAACGATAAGTCTATAAGACTCTTCATTATTGACTCCGGATACCAACTTGTTAACTGCGTAGTTTTTGGTATTGTTTTGGTTCTTTGGTAAAACGGTATTATCTATTCTAAATAAAGTGTCACGCCAAAATCAAAAATACAGAAATATGCGATAAGGCGTGGCATTTTCGTTTTTTGATGATGATTAAACAAAAATATAGTCGCGTACTAATAGCTCCGCTCGACTGGGGACTTGGTCATGCGACCCGCTGCGTTCCAATCATTAATAAACTACTTGATAAGGGAATAACACCTGTAATAGCTGCTTACGGTACACCATTAAAATACTTTCGTTTGGAATTTCCTGAATTGGAAATAATTGAGCTCCCGGGATTGCAAATTGAGTATCCGTCAAATTATTCTATTATGTTAAAAGCGACATTAACCTTCCCGGGAATAGCATGGGCATTTTTCAAAGAGCATATAATGTTAAAACAGATAGTAGAAGATTACAAAATTGACTGTGTCGTTTCGGATGGACGCTACGGTTTATGGTACAGACGAATCAAATCGATTTTTATCAATCACCAAATAAACATAAAGTTGCCGGGTATTTTCTCAGTATTCGAATACCCTCTTTATTTGTTTAACAGGGCAGCAATGGCAATGTTTGACGAAGTGTGGGTTCCGGACATAAATGGTAAACCCAATCTTGCCGGTAAGTTATCAGGCAAACATCGACTAAGCAGTCGTTATAAATTTGTTGGTCCGCTAAGCAGGCTCAACTGCATCAACAAAGACGGCGGAGAACTCATTGGGGATATGCTAATAGTATTGTCAGGGCCGGAACCAACACGAACTGAATTTGAAGAAATGATTTTTGATCAATTGCACAATGAAACTGAAAGGAAAATTATTATCGTTCGCGGAAAGCCCGGGGAAACTGAATTTCAAATTAACCTTCCGAAAAATATAACAATTGAAAATCACCTTTCGGCGAACGAGCTAAGTAAAATTATTAATAACACGAAATTAGTTATTTGTCGTCCCGGATATTCGACAATAATGGATCTGGCTATGTTTGGAAAGAAAGCTGTTTTCGTTCCTACACCCGGGCAGTCTGAGCAGGAATATTTGGCAAGGTACTATCAGAAAATAGGTTGGGCTCCTTTTTACAAGCAAGAAGAGTTCGATTTGTTATCAGCAATTGGGCGCATTGAAAAGTACACCGGTATACCCAAAATCGATAAAACCTTTAGCGCCTCAGTCTTTTTGTGACCAATGGTCGCTGAGCAAGGGGAACAGAACATGACAGATTTTAGAAAATATATCTTAGAAACTACCGCAAGGCTAAAACAAATTTCCGAGAAGGATGCAGCAGTATTTCCTACACAGGGTAAATGGTCTGCAAAAGAAATTATCGGTCATTTAATCGATTCAGCGTCAAATAATCATAAAAGATTCGTCGAAGCTACAATGAAAGACGATTTGGTTTTTGATGGTTACGCTCAGGATGAATGGGTCGGGGTTCAAAAATATAACGAGTGTGATTGGTTGCAATTGGTAGAGTTATGGAAGTTATATAATCTGCATATTGCTCACATCATTGACTCAATCGCTTCCGAAATCAAGTTGCGTAAAGTTACCAAACATAATTTGCACCAGGTAGCTTGGAAACTAGTGCCGGAAGATGAATCAACAAGTTTAGACTACTTTATGAATGATTACATTGGGCATTGCAAGCATCACATAAATCAAATTCTTATTTAAGCATTGAGACAACCGTAGTTAATCCTCGACAGCTACATTTATTTAACGAGCACTAAGCGAGGTTTTGAGTTGCCCAAACATTGCTTCAAGCCCTAGTAAGGGTAAGCACTGTAATTTCAGGCGGCATACCTACACGTCCCGGAAAGCCTATAAATCCAATACCCGTATTAACATACAAGTGTTGTTGTTCGTTGTTATACAAGCCGCCCCATTGTGTGTAACGAATATTAACAGGACTCCACCGCCAGCCGGGAATTTCAATACCAAATTGCGCTCCGTGAGTATGTCCCGATAAAGTCAGATCAATATTTGTCTTACCAACCACTTGTGCGTCCCAATGAGTGGGATCGTGTGAGAGTAATACTTTAAAGTCGCTTTCATTCGCTGATGATAGTGCTTTCCCTAAATCGCCATATTGCGGAAAAGGCGGCATCCCCCAGTTTTCAACGCCGAGCAAAGAAATGTGTTCATCACCTATTCTTATTTGTCTTGCTTCGTTCATTACTACGTCGAACCCTGAATTGTTTTGCTGATCAATAAGACGTATTAGATTGTCAACTTTCTTTTGCGGGTTATCCCATCGAACATAATCGCCATAGTCATGATTGCCGAGTATGCTGTATTTACCGATTCTTGCATACATACGAGAAAGAATAGAAACGAATTTGTCAACTTCAGAAGAAACGTTATTAACGAAATCACCGGTAAACACTATTATATCAGCTTCTTGTTGATTTACCAACTCAACTGCTTGCTCTACCCGTTCTATATGCGGAATAAAACTGCCTATGTGAAAATCCGATAGTTGCAATATTTTAAACCCCTCAAAGGCTTTGGGTAAGTTGGTAAACGATAAAATGTGTTTTCGTACAGTGAAGTCAAAACGTCCTATACCTATACCATAGATCATTGACGCAAAAGGAATACCGGCTGTAATCAAGCCAACCCGACTCAAAAATTGAGCCCGGCTGATTGTGTTAAGTTTTTCATTAACAGGCCCATTCTTAACAATTTTTTTTGCTGTTGCTTTGGCAGTTATTCTTATTACATCTTCAACAAGTTTGAAGATTATGAACACAACTTTCGGAATATAGAAGAGAAGTAAAAAACCGCTGAAAAAATGAAAAATAGGCATCTGTACTTCAGGTGGAACGCTATACCGGAAAAACGTGATGTAACTTATCCCAATAATTGTTATTGCGGGAACAGTCCAATGTGCGATTCGAAAAGCTTTGTAAAAATTTCTAGTCTTGTCTTTAAATAGCCTTGCGAAACCTTTGAAAGAGTATAAATCGATCAGTAGTATTACAAAACTGAAAATCAGCAAGCCCAAAACCGGGTTATTTCTCATTTATCTTTTACCCACCTAAATTCTTTTTGAATCGAACATTTCCGGTTATTGTTTGTTCCAATTTATCAACAAGTAAAATTGTCTAATAGTTTATGACGTTTCGAAACTCATTTTATTGCGTCAAAACTGATATATTAGTTCAAACTAATTTGAAAATGGAGGAAATAATGTCATCGCCGGGCTCAGCCGAACTTACTATGATTAAGAATATTGAAGAAAAATTCGGCAAACCATTATCGGAATGGATCAAGATTGTAAATAAGTCCGGTTTACAAAAGCATAGCGAAATTGTAAGGTTTCTAAAATCCGAACATGGCTTTACGCATGGGTATGCTACAACCGTAGCGCACAAATCGAAACAGTCAGACGCAAGATCTTCAGATAGCGATGATTTGATTAAGGCTCAATACGCCGGTGACAAAGCCAATTTAAAACCAATTTACGATAAACTTATTAGAAACATTCAAGAGTTCGGGAAGGATGTTGAGCTGGCGCCTAAGAAAACTTATGTAAGCGTTCGCAGAAAGAAACAATTTGCCATCGTTCAACCAAGCACAAAAACACGGGTTGATGTTGGTATAAATATCAAAGGGAAAGATTCTAAGCGGCGGTTGGAAAAATCTGGAAGTTTCAGCATAATGGTTAGCCACAGGGTCAAACTCAATGATAAAAAAGATGTTGATAAAGAATTATTAGGATGGCTAAGGGAAGCTTACGAACAGGCATAAAATGTTTTTTCTTTCTTTGGATAATAAAAGTTTGTCTCTAATTTTGAACAACAAATTTAACGGAATAAATTGATGGCAAACTTTCCCAAACCTTTTTATAAATGGCGCCCGCACCCGTGGCACGGCTTAGAGCCGGGAGACCGTGCGCCTGAATTTGTTAATGTATTTATAGAAATTACGCCGTTCGATTCGGTAAAATACGAAGTTGACAAAACAACTGGTTACTTACGTGTTGATCGGCCTCAACGAACTTCTTCATATCCACCTGCGCTTTACGGATTCGTACCGCGAACATATTGCGGGCAAAAAGTCGCAAATCTTTCTCCGAAGGCTGATGCTGGAGACGGTGATCCTTTGGACATTTGCGTAATAAGCGAACGTCCAATTAATAGGAGTGAAATACTCCTAAGCGCAAGAGTTGTAGGCGGCATTCAAATGATTGACGACAAAAAAGCCGATGATAAAATTATTGCTGTGCTCGAAAAAGATAACGTATGGGGTAAAGCAAAAGAGCTGTCTGATATTCCGCCAATGTTCGTCGAACGATTAACGCATTACTTTTCGACATATAAGTATATGATAGGTGAAGATATGCACGCTTTTATCGAACAAGTTTACGACAGGGATAGGGCGATAGAAGTTATCAATGCCTCATTCGAAGATTATCAGACTACTTTTGGTGAATGATAATTGAATGTAAAGTTTACAATTGCAAAACCATATGATGCAGACGTTCTACTGAATTTGATGCAAAAATATTATGAGTATGACGGGCTGGAGTTCAAAAGAGAAGAACTGAAAGCAGCATTAATACCATTATTGAAAAACAAGGACTATGGATTTTCCATTTTCGCTTTTGTTGAAAATGAAATTGTAGGATACTCTACAGTATGTTTCGGATACAGTATAGAATTTAAAGGTAAGGATGCATTTCTCGATGAGATCTTTGTACATGAAAAATTTCGCAACAAAGGAATCGGCAAGAAACTATTGCAACGCACTGAAGAAGAAGCGATAAAAAGAGGTGTAAAGGCGCTGCATCTGCAAGTTGAACATCACAATGAAAAAGCAAAAAAATTGTATGAAGAAGTTGGCTATAAAAATCAACCAAGATTTACTTTAACAAAGTGGTTGAAAATAGTAAATTAAAGCATGCTTAAATCAATTGTTTACATAATTGGTTTTCTAACATCGTTTTACTTTTTGAATCTTGATGATAACCCTACTCTTAAATTCCAGGCTTCCGATCAAACCATTAGCATCAGGACATTATCGGAGTTAAAAGATTCGTTGCACGTATTACGCGTCCAGTTGTTCGATCCACACTATAATAAAAATAAAGAATTCAAAGGCTTTCTCCTTTCGCAACTTTTTGAATTTGGTTTCGGGAAAGATATTAGCCCGGATAATTACACAAATGTTGTGTTCGAAGCAGTGGATGGCTACGAAGCCGTTTGCAGCATTGACAAAATAAAAGAAAGCGGCGGCTATGTTGTATTCGAAGATGTGGAATTTCCAAACTGGGAACCTGTTGAACGACAAGAGGCAAGTCCGGCGCCGTTTTATGTTGTATGGAAGAAAAGTCATCAAACAACCGAGAATGCATATCCCTGGCCCTGGCAGTTAGCAGCAATAAGGCTGGTAACATTTGAAGATCAGTATCCTAAAGTATATCCGCAAGGAGCCAATGAGAATTCAAACGTTTATGCAGGTTTTAATTTGTTTAAAGAGCGTTGTTTTCGATGCCATGCAATGAATAAGCAAGGTGGTAAAATCGGACCAGACTTAAATGCGCCCAAGAGTATTTTATCATACCGCACAGAATTTATGATTAAAGAAATGATTAAACATCCATCCAATTACAGACACACCAACATGCCCGATCATAAAGATTTATCGGAGTACCAGTTAAATAACCTAATAGAATACTTTCATCATATGAACGAAAAGAAGAACTAGAATTATCCTAATTTCCGAATTCTAAATTCTCAATTGCATTTACCCCATCCAAAAGCCTTTACGCTGTGAAATTCCAAGCGATTTTTTACACGAGCTGCAGAAATAAATGAATCGCACTCCAAAAGTTGTTTGCAATTTTCTGGCTAAAATTTTTACTAAAGGTTCCTCGCAGTGAGGGCAAATAGGTTGGTCGCTTTCTGTTTCTACTACTTGTAGCATGTTTTCTCCATTTTGTGCTGGTGTAATTACACTGGGTAATTAATTTTATTCAATATAATAACAATATCATTGATAACGCAGTCCCGATTATCTAATTTTGTAAATGTAAACTATATCAACTGGAGACCGCCAAATGAAAAAATCAGTTTTATTAATATTAATAGGAAAACGAAAAGAAGAAGCTGTTAAAGTTCAGCAAATACTTACCGGCTGGGGATGCATTATAAAAACCCGCTTGGGTATACACGACGGCGTACTTGAAAACTGTACCGACGAAGGCTTACTCATTCTTGAATTACATGGTACGGATGAACAAAAGCAGGAACTTACCCGTAAAGTGACGGTGCTGCCGGGCGTTTCGTCAAAATTGGTTGAGTTGGAAGTAGAATAGAATATCTTTGGGGCTAGAACTAACTAGCCCCAAAGATATTTCACCTTAGCAAAATCATTTTTTTGCTTAAAACTTTATTATTGACCGATAGGCGATACAGATACACGCCCGATGAAACATTGCCGGCATTAAACTTGACGCTATATCTACCATTTCTTTGGCTCTTATTTACTAATGTTTTTACCTCTCGTCCGAGTATATCGTAAATAACCAATTTAACTTTACTATTCTCTTTAGCCGTTTTAGGAACCTGGTAATCTATTGTAGTTGTAGGGTTAAATGGATTGGGATAATTTTGCGCTAGTAGAAACTCATCTGGCGTTGAAGAAAAATTATCGACAGAAGAAATTAAACTACTGTCTATTGTAAAATAGTATTGATCCTCTTCATCAATTGGGTTGTAAGTCTTTATGAACAAGGTATCGCCTAAACCTGCTAGAGCATTTTCTGTAAAGCTAAATTTTAGTGCGTAGCTTACTTCCGTCTCTGAATCAGGAGTAAGTCTTCTTAACAAAATCTGTTCACTAAAATCCCATTTTTTATTACCGGGAGGAAATTCTTCCAATATATAGTTTGCCGGTCTGGGTTTACTTGGATTGGATACATCAAAAATCTTAAATGGGCAAATAGCCTCGGTAGATGTAAGTGGAGATAAGATGCTATCCGCAGGATACATCCAGCTACCATCAGCATTTGTATCAAGATCATTAAAAATAACCAGCCAGTCATTATCGATAGCAATATGCGGATTTCCAATATAATCAGCAGAAAACTCGCTAAAATATACATGAAAACTACTTGCAAGTTCTTCCCTATTAAATTTGGTTAATTCGCTATTTATATTTGGCTCTGAATCTTTTATCAACAGTTTAATACCATCGAACATTGATGTTGATAAATTTTCAATTATTGGGAAGTCCGTTAATACACGGGTTTGTTTTGTAATGTTATCTACGTTTATGTGTTTTTTTATTCCATCAACATCAAATGAAATTTTATAATGGTCTGGCTTCAAAGCACTTTGATCGGCTATTTGAACACCTACATACGCTGTACTATTACCAGATCTATGTTCGAGGCTGCTGCTACTTAATAACGAATCATAAACATTGATTTCTACAGAGCCGAAAACCAAACTTGTATCACTGTTGCCGTCAGTTGCTGTTATTCTCAAATAATAATTCGTCCAATTTGGTAATTCAGTCAAATCCCAATCGAAATAGTTATCTCCATTTGCATATTCACGATCATCAATGAGTTTAAATCCTGAATCAAAGTTTCGCGAATACTCCAGCTTAACGTTTAGCGACGAATTGTCGGCGTCTTCGGAATTCCATTCAATTTTTAATGGGGATTCCATAATAACTTCACCTTCTAAATTGGTTATCATCTGAAGTTCCGGTTTTGCATTTACATTTGGGTTATCAATTGTAAACCTACTATTGGAAATGGTGTAATAGTGGTTCTCCGGTTGATCAGGATCATATGAAATTAATCTTAATATGTAATTAACACCATCATTATAATCTTCTGTGTTCCACATAATCTGTTCATCAATTGCAGCCGTTTCCCCAACGTAGTACCAGTCTCTTCCAAGATTTGGCGAACATTCAAGATAAACTTTTGCAGAATTATCACCTCCTAAGTACTCCCAGGTAATTGATTTATCGCCATTCACATTATCGTATTCACCTTCCAGGCTAATTTTATAATCATCATTCCCTTGTGAAGTACTCAGTTTGGACAACATGTTAGGCCAATAATGATGCGCTGAGAAGTAAACAGCATCCTTTTTCAGATCTTCAAAATCATGCGAGCAAAATATTACGAGCTTTACAGCTTTACTCTTTCCAACTTCTAAGTTAAAAGGACCCGTGCCGAAAAACACAATATTATCACCAGCCTCACGAAACGGACTGTTCTCAGTATTTATACCTTCAGTAAACCATTGCCAGACTAATGGGTCATTCCGCGGAACATTTGGATCCGAACTTGTAAATTGATCTGCATGTAAAGCCGTTAAGCCCATATCATCAGGTGTTTCCAGAAGCTTAAATCCCAGGAAACCGGATCGCCGCCCGCCATCGCCCGTCATGTCTTCGTCCCATAAGTAAATAGTTTCATTTAGGTACTGGTTATATTCATTTGTAAAAGCACCAACTCGATCATCACTCCAGTTTGACGGACCCCCGATATGAGGGTCACCCCAAAAACCAAAATATACTTCGTTCAAATTTTTATGGCTCTCATTCGTGAATGTATACTCATATAATATTGCGTCTTCAAACTGTGACCCAAATTGATAAATTCGCACCTCTGATTTAATTCCAAGCCCCCTTCTATTATCTTCACTTCCAAAAGGAAAATAATTGAACTCAGCGTTTGAAAAATCATCCATAACGAAAAATGCTTCATTATTAGCCAAACTTGTATCGGTGCCATTTTTTCCGAACCAGTTTTCCCAATTAACCGGCCAGCTTGAAGGATCCAAAAAGTTTGCAATAGAGTTAGAATTCGGATTCGAGTATCCTTTTGAAGGTAGCCACCCCCATTTTTGTTCGCCTTCCGGCGAATAATCTCCCTGACCAGGTAAAACAAATGAATCGCTGCATATTTGAAGAGTATCACCATTTTTACTTTCAACCTCAGCGGCTATTATTGGCCCAAACTCATACATGTAACCCAAACCGTTCCACATAAAATCTCCAATGTTGCCAAGCGTATTCGGCTTACCGATTGAGCCGTAACTATACATTATTGAAGTAATATTGTTGGATGACATTATTAATTCTTTCCGAATATCATGGAGGGAATCGGGATCCTGACCTTTAATCAGCACCGGAAATACTATAAAAACATGGATTAAAAATATTCTTGCAAAATTCATACGCAAATTCCCCATAAGTATTGTGCATTTAGGACACAGTGTCTTAAAATACTTTCATTTGCTACAAACAAATTAAAAATTATATAAATATAAACAAGCGATTTTATTATAAAAAAGAAAGGTAAATTTAGGTGAATAAGCTTTATTCAAGGGAAAGTTAATAATAGTCGGCAACAATATGAAATACTCATTGCCGACTGAAAAAATTAAAATATTGTATAAGTAATACCAATCTGCAGAGCTTGCTTTAGCTGGGTTTTCCTGGTTTGAGATACTTCATGGATAACAATCACACCAAGATTCACGTTTAACCAGTTGTTAACTTTTGCAGTAACGGTATTGTCCCATCGAACATCCCAAACAGCTAAGTCTTCGAAACGTGTGAATAATCTTAGCTTACTTGAGTAGAGTAGGTTGTCGTCTAAAGTAAAATTTGCGTCGGTAACACTTTCTATACCGGTTTCGAACTTGAACTTTTCAATTTCATCCGGTGTATCGGCATCATCTGAATATTTAAACGCCAATTCATCTGTACGCGTAATAGTTTCCTGGAAGGCCACGCCAAGGCGCGTTTGAAAATTCGCAAATTTATCATAAGTAAATCCAACAGATTGAGTTATATAACCAGGATCAAAAAAGTCGGCAATTCTCTCGGCCGGCTCTTTCTTATAATCGAATCCGTCGGTAAACGAAGACCGAACCAGGTTACTGAAGTACGGATTAACAGCCCAGCCTAATATATGATATGATAAAACAGATTCAACAAAGAACTCGTTATCGGTCTGTCGAATTTCATCATCGCCCAATTTTGTTTTTCCAAAAGCGCCTTTTACCTGGTTTCTGAAATGCCAGCGATCTGATTTATAACCCAGTTTAAAGTCGGCTGACAATGTAAAAGCTAATGAGTTTTCACCTCCCTGCGACCAATTTTCGAAAGCGATTTGACTAATATTCAATCCCGAAACCAATGAAGGAACCCATTTGTATAAAGTAGAATCTTTTTTTTCTTCTTGCGCTAATAACGGGAACATTGAGATCAGCAATATAATTGTAAAGAGTCTTTTCATTTCTTTCCTCATTATTTTTGTTTAGTGCTAATTTACTTTGGACGGAGATAATTTGAAGAAACTAAAATAATGATTTCCGTGTAATTAAAAATATTACGCGGGCAATTATTATATTTATGATTCATAAACTTGTACATAAAATGAAGGACAATCCGAAAATGCAGAAATACATTTTGCCAATACTTGTTCTTGGTGTTGTTGGAATAATTTACTTTAGCTATTTTTCACCGACCGATGAGCTTGGAACATTTGCAAGTTTCGATCCGAATAACAATGCCAACAGGGATATAATCGTGAAACTTGTTCCCGAAAGAGGATTTGACCGCGACGTAGCAAACGGGTCAACTACTTTTTACGTGGTCGATAAACACAACAAAGAAATGAAAGTAATAGGCCCTGCAAACTTACCTCCGGGCATGAACGATGTAAAAACAATAGTTCTGCGCGGACACCTGCATACCGATTATTTTCATGCCGTCGAAGTAATAACGCGATAAGCAGTTATGAATAATTTTGAACTCGTTTCAAACTACAAGCCTTCGGGTGATCAGCCTGGAGCTATTGATGAATTGACCAATGGTTTAAATAAAGGAATAGATCATCAAGTGCTCCTCGGGGTTACGGGCAGCGGTAAAACATATACTATGTCTAATGTTATTACGAACTATAATAAACCAACGCTTATTATTTCTCACAACAAAACATTAGCAGCGCAACTATACGGCGAATTTAAATCATTCTTTCCTAACAACGCCGTTGAATTTTTTATAAGCTACTACGATTACTACCAACCCGAAGCATACGTAGTTAAAAGGGATCTGTATATTGAAAAAGACTTTTCCGTAAACGAAGAGATTGACCGCCTTAGGTTAAAGGCAACAACATCACTTATTGAAGGGCGCAACGACGTTATCATTGTTGCAAGCGTTAGCTGTATATATGGAATCGGTGCTCCGGACGAATATGCAAACCAGATAACTTTCGTTAAAAAAGGCCAGGTGATTGAACGCAAAAAGCTTATGCGTCAGTTGATTGACATTTATTACGTGCGTAATGATATTGAGTTTAGCCGCGGAACTTTTCGTGTTAGAGGCGATGTGATTGAAGTTATTCCTGCGTATCAATACGAAGAAGCTATACGAATTGAGTTTTGGGATGACGAGATCGAACGCATCTCAATTATTGATTCGATCAGCGGTGAGTATATTGAAGAAGTTGAATCAACCGCTATATATCCTGCTAAATATTTTGTTACTACAAAAGATCAAGTGAATCGGGCAATAGTAACAATCGAAGAAGAGTTAAAGGAACGTTTACAATATTTCTGGAAGGATGAAAAATATCTTGAAGCTCAGCGACTTGAGCAACGAACAAAGTACGATATCGAAATGATGCGCGAGATAGGATATTGTGCCGGTGTTGAGAATTACTCGCGTCATATGGACGGACGTCCACCCGGATCTCGTCCGGCCTGTTTGTTCGATTATTTTCCAAAGGACTACCTGTTGATTATTGATGAATCTCATGTAACACTGCCTCAAATTCGCGGCATGTACAACGGCGACCGCTCCAGGAAAGAAACGCTTGTGGAACACGGTTTCCGGCTTCCGTCCGCTCTTGATAATCGTCCGCTGAAATTTGAAGAGTTCGATAAATTGCTTAACAAGGTTATTTATGTGAGCGCTACCCCGGGTGATTTGGAGTTAGAAAAAAGCAAAGGCGTTTATGTAGAGCAGGTTATACGGCCAACCGGGCTGCTGGATCCGGAAATTGAGATTCGCCCTGTAAAAAATCAGATTGATGATCTAATCGGAGAAATTAGAAAACGAATTGCAAAAAAAGAACGAGTGTTAGTTACAACTTTAACAAAAAAAAATGGCTGAGGATTTAACCGATTACCTAGACCGCCTGGAAATAAAAGTTCGTTATATTCATAGTGATATTGATTCATTGGAAAGGGTTGAGATTATCCGCGACCTTAGAATCGGCGATTTTGATGTTTTAGTTGGCGTTAACCTGCTCCGCGAAGGTTTGGATTTACCGGAGGTTTCGCTTGTGGCAATTATTGATGCTGATAAGGAAGGTTTCTTGAGAAGCGAGCGATCGTTAATGCAAACTGCCGGTAGAACGGCTCGGAATGTTGACGGCAAGGTAATTATGTATGCCGATAAAATTACAGACTCAATGAAAAAAACGATTGAGGAAACAACAAGAAGACGTATATTGCAATCCGAATACAACGAGAAGCATGGAATCACACCTCAAACAATTTATAAAAGCCGCGAAGAAATTATGGCTTCAACATCTGTAGCCGATGTAAGATACAAAGAAGACGAGAAAGAAATGGCGTCTTTCTCAAAAGTTGCCGAACCGGTTATAAGATATATGACAAACGAGCAGAAACACGATCTTATCGAAGAAATGACTGAAGAAATGCTACAGGCTGCTAAAGACCTTGAGTTTGAAAAGGCCGCACAATTGCGTGATGAAATTGAAAAGCTAAAGAAGATGATGAAATAGAATAACTTCCTACTCGTAATGAGACCACATTCTTATAACTTTGATTATTTTTTTATCATCCAATATCTGATAAACAAGTCTGTGTTGAATATTTATCCTTCGCGAATATACACCCGCAAGGTCACCAACGAGCTTTTCAAAATTTGGTGGATTTTGGTAAGGGTTGTGTTCAAGAATTTTTAGCAGCTCTATAACTTTTCTTTTTAATCCAATTTTAGCAATCTTATTAGAATCTTTTTGTGCTTGTTTGGTAAAAACAACTTTCCATTTTACCATTCAAGCTTCTCTGAGCAATCTTCCAAGTTTTTATTCATTCCATCTATTATTGATTCTCTCATTCCAGGAATTGAAAGTAAGTAAAGGGTCTCCTGAATTGAATTCCAATCATCCTCGGAGATCAAGATTGCATTAGAGCGTTTACCTGTAATCTGAATAGGCTCATTGTTAACGGAAGCTTCATCCAACAGTTTGTACAGGTTTGCTCTGGCTTTTGTAGAAGAAATTATTCTCATAATCTGAAAATTTTTAGCTCAACGTACGCAATAAAGTACGTAAAGTCAATGAATTACTTGACATCAATTTCGCCTTTCAAGTATAATACGGCTTTTCCAGCCAACTTCACTCTGTCATTCTCCAAATTTTCAACAAACACTTCGCCTCCGCGTTGAGATGCTTGGTAAGCTTTCATCTGTCTCTTTCCAAGTTTTTCCGACCAATACGGAGTAAGCACTGTATGCGCAAATCCGGTTACTGGATCTTCGTCTATACCGGCGCCCGGCACAAAATATCGTGACACAAAATCGTATTTTTCACCCTGCGCCGAAATGATAAGCCCGTCGTCATGCAAGTCTTTAAGAGCTGGAATATCCGGCTCCATATTTCGCACCGTCTGCTCGTTATCAAAAATAGCCAAATAAGATTTGTTGTAAAGAACTTCTTTCGGTCGAATCGGGACAGCATCGAGCAGGTTTTGTGGCGGGTTAACTGGTTCAGGTTTATTTGCAGGAAAGTTTAATTCTATTAAATTATCTGTTTTGGTTACAGTTAATTTACCGCTTTTGCTCTGAAATTGAATCTCCTTTAACCCGGGCTTTAAGAAATTATAAATTACAAAAGACGAAGCAACGGTTGCATGTCCGCATAACGGTACTTCGATAGTTGGTGTAAACCACCTGATTTTATAATGATCATCTTCCCAAACAAAAAAAGCTGTTTCGGATAGATTGTTTTCTAACGCTATATTCTGCATTACGGCTTCAGGTAGCCATTCGTGCAACGGCACAACCGCTGCCGGGTTTCCTTTGAATAATTCGGATGTAAAAGCATCTACTTGGTAAATTGGTAATTTCATTGAGTCCTCATTTTTATAGAACGCGGATGACACGGATTTAACAGATTTTCGCTGATAAACGAATTATTATTTATTACCATTCTTTCTTAAGTAAGCCGTAGCGCAATATATCGTAATATTTTCCGTTAACATATTTTGCTTCGCGCAAGCGACCTTCAAAAAGGAAGCCGCACTTTTCAACAAGTCGTTTCGATGCTTCATTAAAATCGATAACTTCCGCTTCCAGGCGGTAAAAGTTCATTGTATTAAATGCGTACTCTATTATTTTTTTTAATGCGCCGGTACCATAGCCTTTACCCTGGTATCTTGGAGCAATCATTAAACTTAATTCGGCTTTGCGGTTATACCATTTGATGTTCTTTATTCTTATTTCGCCAATTAATTCATCTTCTTTTTCAATGCGGAAAGTGATTTCCGATGGAACCTCAACCGGGCGAATGTTTTTCTCGGACATGTTTGAAAGTATAGAGATGTTTTGGAACATCTCCTTCAACTCATTGTCTTTGTTACCAGTTGACTTTAGTACCAGTAATTCAGTCTCTATTTTCATTTTATGTAACTTCGAAGTACATATCTTTATGATTAAAAGGAACCAGTGCCGCAACAAGCCCCGAAATGTACAGCTCTTTTCTATTCATTACGCCGTTTGTGAAAAATCCGATTGCACCCATATTTTGTTTAGTGTTTTTCATTTTGATTATTTCATCCATTACGTCGCCAAGTTCTTCCCTCTCCAAAAGCCTGCTTGAAACCATTGCAGGTATTTCAAAATGTGCAGATGTTCCAAAACCGCGTCTGCCTGTTTTATCCACAACACACATTCCGCCGAAGGCAAACCATCTTCCGTATTTTTTGATAATACCGCCTTCAACTCCAACAAAGAAATCGGCGTTGTAACCCTCTGTTCCGTTTAACTCTTTTAGAATCTCCGCACGATTTTCCGCACCGCGCAATGTCTCTTCATTTATAGGCTGATCGGGAACACCCGAGGGAACCTTAATGCCTATAATTTCTACATCGCTATAATAATTAAGAAATGCTTCTTTAACAGCGTCATGTTTTATTGGATTTTCCGAGCCAACTAGAATTTTCATTTAGTTCCTTTCAAATATGAATTTTAACGCATTTGGTAACCTTTGCGCCCATGCAGATTCCGTATGTTCAGCTTTTTCATCTAAAACGAAAATGTAATCGATACCTTCCCGATAACCCTGCTTTTTGAGAGCTGCAAGCATATCGTCAACGCCGGGTTGAATAATCTGTTCGATCCCTTGTCCACCGTTATCGATATAAACTTTAATATCTTTCCTTTCCCCAGTGTATTCCAAAACATCGTCAACATAATCAACATTAATTGATCTAGCAGGTAGAACTACTTTAAATGCAGGCGACATGCAAACTGCTTTTGAAAAGACATCATTGTAATGCCACAAGAACATGAATGAAATGATACCGCCCATTGAAGAGCCGGCAACAGCAGTATGCTCCCTGCCAGGTTTAGTTCTGTAAGTTTTATCTATGAACGGCTTCAACTCTTCAACAACAAATTTCATGTATGTATAGCCCGTGTCCGTTGGAGAGTATTCGGGAGTTCGATGCGGAGTATTATAAATTCCAACAACGATTGTAGGTTCCACTTCCCCTTTACGAATGAGACTGTCGAGCGCTTCATCAACTTGCCAGTCGACATGCGTTACGCCGCTGGTAGCAGGATCAATTATACTCTGACCATCATTCATGTAAAGAACCTGGTAACGTTTGCCGGGACTCTCATTATAACCGGGAGGCAGCCATAAAATAACATCGCGGTCAAGAATTCCTGGGTAGCTCATTGATTCATGGTATCTGACTTCACCGGTAATTTGACCATCGTAGGTAACCTGTCCGGCAGATTCATCACGCCAGTTGATTATTCGATAGTCTGCTGTTGTATCGTTGTTTACTATGAAAGAATGGTTAGGCGGAACATGCCCTTCGGAGTTAAGCGCTTCGTTTGCCCAACTGCCCTGGGTAAATTTAAACTGAAGCATTGTGCCTTTTTCGAATGTAAATTCGGATGTCCATAAGCTGTCTTTAGCTTTTTCTAATGCAACATCCCCGGGCTGCCAGGCGCCGAATTCAATTTGGTTACCTGCTATAAAAACTTGTGATGTGTCTTCTACATTTGAAGTATGTACATTAATAATAACCTTTACTTTTTCCTGTGCATAACTTGCTGCACAAAGTAGTAATAGAAATAGCGCAAGACGACTGAATTTCATTGAATAACCGAATAACTGAATTAGTAAAAATAAAAATAATTAAAAGATATGACATGAAAAAAGCCCCCAGGCCTGAGGGCTTAGCATGTGCAAAGGTTTACGAAGATCTAACTATCGAAGCAATCTGCTGGGCTTGCTTTTGGTTGTATTCAAATGCGATGTTTTTATAGTTGACTAAATCGATAATTGTACCAATTAAACAAATGCCGCCGGTTAGCAAGTACAGAATTCCAAGCCCAATCTGATCAACAATAAATCTTTGTATTCCGGCAATACCCAGGAAACCAACGAGGGTTAATAATAAAATAGTTTGCGGGTCTTTTCTTCTAACGCGGTAAACATTTGCAAACTGCTGTGCTTCTTCGTCACTCATATCTTTAATTAGCGCAGAAATAAAAGCTTGTTCTTCTCCAATTAGTTCCGGCATTAATTGCAATACATTAGCCATTGTATACCTCCAGCAAAGTTTTATTTATTCTATAGTTTCTATAAAAAATCGATGCTATTCTAAAACATATCATCACCAAAGCAAATATTCCAAGCGGATGCGATTCAAAGGAGTATAATATATCTCCGTGAAACAAAGATGAAATTGATCGTCCTATCCCGCAACCGGGACAGCTTTCGATACCGGCTAAATTAAAGGCGCACAAGTTCAAATGCCCGGTAGAATAAGGATTAATAAATGCCAAGTATAATAAAGCGGCAATCCAAATAAATGCTTCGAGATTTTTTGAAAGGAATCGTGTGATATTTTTTGATCGCGGTTTCAACAACATCATATAATTAAGCAAAAATAATACTGCTATTTTAAATACTAGTCAAGTATCTGATTTTTAGACGAAGGTAGAGACAAAAGGTTTAAACAGGAAGCTAATAGAAAAAAAGATCAGTCTTGATAGAATTAATGTGATATTAAAAAATTCTGAATCCTCATTTTGATCTTTCCCATTTAATAATTTCTCTTTCGAGATTGAACATGTTACCAACTACTCATGCTTTAGAGACTCCACAGGGTTTACCATTGCAGCTTTGATGGTTTGGAAAAACACCGTTAAAAGCGCAATAAGTAAAGCAAACAATCCCGAACCGATGAAAAACCAAAGCTCTATATTTATTCTATATGCAAAGTTTTGCAGCCAATTATTCATTAAGTAATAAGCAATAGGCCACGAAATTATGTTTGAAAATATTACCAATTTTGTAAATTCAGAAGTTAATAGGTACGTCAAGTTTGTAAGCGAACCCCCAAGAACTTTTCTAATACCTATTTCCTTTGTTCTTCTTTCAGCCATATAAGAAGCCAGCCCAAATAAACCTAGACAAGAAATTAGCAAAGCCAGTATTGAAAATGAAGAAAACAGTTTTCCCATTCTTTGCTCAGACTTGTACAAATAATCAAACTCTTCATCAAGGAAAAAGTATTCAAACGGCTCTTTCGGAGCTATTTCAGCCAGTTTCGTTTTTATATAATTTAAAGTATTGGGTATGTTGTCCGGAGCTATTCGCACAAGCAATAAATCACTCCAATCCGTGAACATTCTAAAAACCAAGGGCTCAATCTTGGTATCAAGTTTCTTAAAATGAAAATCCTTTAAAACACCAATGATTGTGAACTCTTTTCCCCACATGGATAATCGTTTACCTATAGGATCCTCCATTCCCATTACCTTTATAGCGGCTTCGTTCACGACTATTGAATTTGTATCCGCAGAAAACTCTTTTGAATAAAATCTTCCTTCGGCCATTTCCATGTTAAATGTTTTGGTATAATCCTCATCAACTCCAACAAAATGCATAAGTATTGATTCATTGGGATTTTTTCCTTCCCAACCAAAGCTTGAAGTTGAATTACCGTAATATGTAGGTAAACCTGTAGAGGCCGTTACAGATAAAATATCATGATTTTTCAGCAATTCGCTCTTAGCTGTTTCAATGTTATTAAAAATTTTTTCTCCAAACTCCAGGTATAGTATATTCTCTCTTTGGAAGCCTAGCTTTTTATTCTGAATAAAATTCAATTGCCGGTAAACAACGGTTGTACCTATAATCAGAATGATTGAAAGAGCGAATTGAGTAACAACCAGTGCCCTTCTAAACAAAGCTCCTCCTTTACCCGAAGCGTAATTCTCTTTTAATACCTTTGCAGGCAAAAACGAGGAGAGATAAAATGCAGGATAACTTCCCGATAACACACCGGTAAACAATGCTAATAAAATGATGCCTGCGACTATACCGGCGTCAATTTCCATTAAATTTATTGTTTTACCCGAAAGATCATTAAAAGCGGGTAAAAGAAAGCTTACAAGCACGATTGAGATCACTAACGCGATAAATGTTAATAAAATTGATTCGATAAAAAACTGCCTTACAATTTGATACCGGGCCGCACCAACAACCCTTCTTAAACCAACTTCTTTTGCTCTTTTTGCAGATCTTGCCGTCGAAAGGTTCATAAAATTAATACATGCGATTAAAAGTACAAACAAGGCAACAATAGAAAATATGTTTACATATTCGATATCGCCATGACCACCAATATCCGCAGCGAATCTTGAACCGGAATATAAATGAATGTCCAGCATCGGCTGGAGAAACACTTCAGTTACGGACCCTTCATTATTTCTCTTTATTATGTCTTTTATCTTTTCATCAACGGTTTCTTTCTCAATTCCTTTTTGTAACTGTACGTAAGTATAATATGAGTTGCTGCTCCATCTTTCAATATTACGCCCTTCTTCCTTCATAAAAACAAAGGGAAGTAAGAAATCAAATTGCAAATGCGAGTTTTCAGGAACATTCTTAAAAACTCCCCTAACTTCAACCCTGTATTTATTGTTTACCAACATTGTCTTACCAACGGGATTTTCTTTACCGAAATATTTTTCCGCCGATTTTTCGGACAGTAAAATAGAGTACGGATCAGATAATGCTGTCGCTGGATTACCCACAACAAGAGGAAAAGAAAAGATTTCAAGGAAAGAGGGGTCTGCATAAGCAAGCCGTTCTCTAAATACATTATCCTGGTATCCCAGTGTTCTGTCGCGGGTTTCATACCTGGTCGCATGTATAATTTCAGGGTACTCATCCTTTAACGCCAGAGCAAGCGGCCCCGGAGTTACGGCAACCGGAAAAATTTCTCCGCCGGCATAAAACTGGTTTTCAACTACGCGGTATATATTCTCCGAGTTTTCGTGAAACGTATCGTAACCGATTTCGTCCTGTACCCAAAGCAATATTAATATACTGCAAGCTATGCCGGCAGCAAGACCGAATACATTTATAAAAGAAAATAGTTTTTGATTAAAAATATTTCGAAGGGCTATCTTAATGTGGTTTTTAAACACGCGCTTTCTCCGGTTTAACTTTAAGATATTACAAGTTAGACTCCGAAGAAAGAAAAATAGTTGTCCGCTTGATAAGTATTTTATTCTTAGCTATTCCACAAAAAGGTTATGTCAAAAGATCAATGTGATATTTTAAAAATGCCTTAATGGAAATACTTGGTGACAACTCCGAAGTAATCGAAGGCATTAAAGAAGCTAATCTTAAAAAAGCATTTGAGTTGAGTAGAAATTTTTAATTCAGATTTTTATTCTATTGCTTATTCATACTTAAGAGCTCTCACCGGGTTAGCCACCGCCGCACGATAAGCCTGCAAAGAAATTGTACCAACTGCGATAATTATAGCAGTAAAGCCTGCTAAAACCAAAATCCCAAAATTGATATCAACCCGGTATGGAAAATTGGCAAGCCATTCTTTCGCAGCTAAATAGGCAATTGGCCAGGCGATTGCATTTGATATCATCACCCAACGGACAAATTGACTAGTAAGCAATCGTAAGATTTGCGAAGTACTTGCTCCAAGAACTTTACGAACTCCAATCTCTTTAGTTTTCTTTTCTACAGTAAATGACGTTAATCCTATCAATCCAAGAGAGGCTATAAATATTGCAAGAAATGAAAATATCTTAAAGACTTTTCCTGTTTGTATTTCATTATTATAAAGGGCTTCGTAGTCTTTATCGAAGAATGTATATTCAAGAGGGTAGTTTTGTGAAAATAATTCCCAGGTTTCGGAAATAAAAGCTATTGTCTCCCGTGCATTACTGTTGTTTATTCTTGCAGATATATTCTTTTCGGGCCAATTAAGAGTTAAATTCAGATTGAGAAGAGCCATTGGTTTTATTCTTTCGTGAAGTGATTCATAATGGAAATCTTTCACCACGCCGATTACATGAAATGTCCTGCCCAAAGAATTTAAAGTTTTACCAATAGGTTTGTCCCAATTTAATAGCTTTGCTGCAGTTTCATTTATAATAATTGCTGTGGAATCCGTGGAGAACTGACGGGAAAAAAACGTCCTTGTTCCATTTTGAGGCTTAGCGTTTCAATAAATACCGGGTCACAAATTCCGAAATTAAGCAATACTGTTTCCGAGTCTTCAGGCTTAAAACCGTAATTTACAAAGTGCTCTCCAGGCAAGGAGTAAGATCCCGAAACAGAATTTATACCCGCATATTTCAAAAGTGCTTCTTTAAATGCTTTTTTTTGATCTCCCATAACCTGAACGTTTTTTATTACTATTACATTGTCTTTATCAAATCCTAGGTTTTTATCATTAAAATACTCTACTTGTTTAATAATAATGACCGTTCCGATAAACAGCACAATTGATATTGAAAACTGAAACACCACTAGGAAATTTCTAAATCTTGCGCTTTTTATACCTTCTCTTAAATTTCCTCTAATAACGGATATCGGTTTAAATAAAGACAGATAAAAAGACGGATAACTTCCTGAAATTAATCCGATAATAACGGCTAAAAAAAGAAGATAAATTAAGGTGTTAAGATTGCTAAATATATTTATGTGCAGCTCTTTGTTAACAAAGTTATTAAATACTGGTAGAGTTAAAGCGACTATTAGTATACCTATTGAGAGTGCGATTAAGCTAAATATGACTGCCTCATACAAGAACCGGATTATAATTTGACTCCTTGTAGAACCGACAACCTTACGTAAACCTATTTCTTTTGTTCGAGCTGTCGACCTTGCTGTTGTTAGATTCATATAATTAATACATGCTATAAGCAGTACAAAAGCAGCAATAATGCTAAACACATATACATACGTTTCATTTCCGTTGGGTTCAAACTCGGAACTAATATCAGACTTTAAATGTATCTCGGTTAACGGCTGTAAATAATATTCATAGCTATTTCCTTCTTTTAACCAATCCGATTTTCCTTTACCTACATATTTAACAATTAACTCGGGAAACTTTGCTTCCAAATCGTCTGAAGAAAACCCGTCGCGTAGTACAATGTACGTTCTGAAATCGTTGCTGTTCCATGATTTATTTATAAAATCGTTGATAGTTATCATGGAGAGAGGTATATCGAAATGAAAATGTGAATTTCGAGGAATATTCTCTACTACACCGGTTATCGAAAGCTCAAATTGTCCGTTAAGAATAATTACTTTCCCAATTGGGTCTTCATTTCCAAAGTATTTTTGCGCTGTTTCATCTGTAATAACAATTGAGCCCGGCTTGGCTAATGCTGTTTTTGTATTCCCTTTAATTAATTTGAATGAAAACACGTCAAAAAATGTTGAATCTGCAGGAAGAATATTGTTTTCAACAAATGCTTTGTTTTGATAGGTGGCCGTTGCAGTAATAGGAAAGCCAAGCCTAACAGTTTGTTCAACTTCCGGGTAGTCGCTTTTTAGTACGGTGGGGAGCAGGGCAGGAGTCTGAGTTTGGTTTAAATCCGTATTTCCGATAATAATATGAGAACAAAGTCTGTAAATCCTATCAGCTTTTTCATGAAATCGGTCGTAACTTATCTCATCCTGTACCCAGAGAAAAATAAGAATAAAAGATGCGAAACCGACTGCCAGGCCTGAAACATTTATAAAAGTACCGCTTTTTGAATGTCTAATATTTCGCAGAACAATCTTTAAGTAATTATAAAGCAACATTGGAGTCCATAAATTTGCTTTCCATGGCTGGTGAGGAATTCTATGTTTGGTATCTGTTTTATAATATTCCTCCCCAATACTTTCTGTTTTTCCTATTTCTTTCTCTGCCATATAAAATGATGTTTCTTCGTTTAACCCTTTATTTACAAAATCATCAATTTTTTCGCGTAAGTGTGATTCTAGCTCTTCAACATAACTGTCTTCAAGGGCTTGATTTCTTCTTAAGGACTTTCTCCATAGCTTAATTGATTCCTCTAGGTCAAACATTTCTCTCTCCATTTTAATGTATCACTCCGCAGGCAAGAGCTCCGCAAGAGAGTTATTCATATTTTAATGCTTCAACAGGATTTGTATAAGTAGTCTTAAAAAGTGTGTAGCTGATTGTAATAATTGCGATAGAAAGCGCTAATATTCCAGATAAAATAAAAACCCAATACTCGATTTCAATTTTGAACGCGAAATCCTGCAGCCATTTATTCATTACATAGTATGCCAAAGGCCACGCCAGTAAATTTGCATAAATAATCCATTTAATAAATTCCATGGAAAGCAGCTTAAACATATCAGTTACATTAGCGCCAAGTACCTTTCGAATTCCGATCTCTTTTATTTTTTGCTCGGCTGTAAAAGATGCCATCCCAAATAAGCCAAGGCAAGATATAAGAACGGCGACTCCTGCCAGAACATACACAATTTGCCCCATCTTTATTTCCGCAACGTACAAATCATCATACGCACCATCAAGAAAGTCAAAAGTATACGTGTAGCTTCCCGCAAAGCTTTTAGTAACTTTTTTAATTCCTTCAATAGTATTCTTAAAAACTCCCGGTTGCAGCTTAACGAATACATAATTATTCCAGTCTCTTTTCATATTGAATACAAAAGGCTTTATACGGTTACGAAGCGATTGGGAATGAAAATCCTTAACAACACCTATTATTTTTAAGTGCCTCTTCTCTTCAGGAAACGCCGGGTGCCCAAAGTAAAGCTTTTTACCGATTGGATCGTCGAATGACATCATGCTAAGTAAGGTTTCATTTATCAAACATGACTCGGAAGAATCATATGCCGATGTTTTAGAGAAAGGTCTGCCCTTTAATATTTGTATACCCATTGTAGAAAAATAATCGTAATCAACAACAGTGTATTTCACCTCCTGTAATTCGTCTATGTTGCTTCTTTCCCAATTAATTCCAATGCTTTGTCCTACATCGAATGGCAGTGTCGCGGAAGCAGAAACACTTTTTACGCTATTGTTTTTTAATAGCTCGTTTTTATAAGAATCGAACTTTGAATTTAGTTCAGGATTGTTATTGACAATTAAAATTTGCGCACGGTCTAACCCGATTTCTTTGGTTTGGATATAAGTTAACTGTTGAATTATTATAACCGTGCAAATAATCAAACCAATTGAAATTGCAAATTGTCCGGTGATAAGAATCTTTCTAAACAAAAAACCCGCTTTACCTTTGCTGTAATTGCCCTTAATAACACTAGCAGGTTTAAATGATGAAAGTACAAAAGCCGGGTAGCTTCCTGAAATTAATCCGGAAATAATTGCCAACAATATCGCCCCAGCCAGGTAGGACTTATACATCGGACCAAATAAATCAATATCTTTCATTGTAAATGCGTTAAAATAGGGTAGCGCAAACCATACAATAATCAATGCCAGGATAAGGGAAAGAAAGGCCATAAATATCGATTCGCTGATAAATTGGAATATCAATTGAAAATTGTTAGCGCCATTTACTTTTTTAATTATTACTTCTTTCGCCCTTTTAGCTGCTTTTGCAGTAGACAAATTCATAAAATTTATAAAAGCAATAATCAGTATAAAAACTGCAATCGATCCAGAAAGATAAACCACTTTGATCAATCCGGGTTTTCCATGCTGGTATAGATGAAGTGTTGAAAATTCCTGCAGTTGCAATGATAACTCTGTATCAGGATCAACGTTCTCACGGTAAAAATTGAATAGCTTACTGTTGGCTTCTTCATTCGACACATTTGAGTCAATCATAACAAAGGTATAACCCGTAAACTCCCAGCTTTCTTTCCGCTGTTGCGGCATTAATTCTACATTGGCTGCTATATTAAATTTAAGCGTGGAATTCTTAGGTAAATTCTGTATAACTGCGCTCACAAAGAAATCTCTTTCATAAGCTGCAGAGTATACTTTTTTGCCCAGTGCGTTTTCCTCCCCGAAATATTTTTTCGCTGTTTCCTCTGTAATTACTATGGAGTACTTATCTTTTAGTACTTCGTAAGGATTACCCTCGATAAAATTAAAAGAGAACATTTTAAAGAAGTCGGAATCAACCAGGTAAATACCTTGTTCGTCGAATGTCTTGCTTTCGTATCTAACTAGTGATCTTCCCCATGCTACAAGATTTGTATGCGCTTCTATTCCAGGGTATTTACTTTTAAGCTCTTTGCCCAATCGTAAAGAAGAATTGGGGTTTATTTTATCTTGACTCGGGGTAATTGTATTAACACGGTACAATCGATCAATATTTACATGATAGTTATCATAACTTACCTCATCCCATATTAATAGCGAGATTAAAATGAAGCATACCATGCCAAGTGATAAACCGGCAATGTTAATAAACGAAAAGGTTTTGCGAGTTCTAATTATTCTAACGGCCGTTTTTATATAATTCCACAAAAGCGAAGGCATCCACTTTGGTGTTTGCCAGGGAGGTCTGTTGTTAAATCCTTTTGAGTAGGCATTATAAAATTGATTACCTAGTTGATGTGATTTGCCTATCTGCTCAACTGCATAGTTAAACGATCCCTCTAATGATATTCCCATCTCCACGTGTTCATCAATAACATCCCACAAATGGGATTCCAATTCCTCAATGTACCCGTCTTCGAGTGAGGGATTTTTACGAAGTGATTTTTTCCACTTACTAATTTCTTTTTCGAGGTTGAACATAGGCCTACACTTATTTATTCATACATCAATGTTTCAACAGGATTTCGCAGCGCCGCTTTTCTTACCTGTACAATCATTGCAGCAATAGAAAGAAAATAGACCAGCAAGCAGGAGATAATAAATACGCTGATTCCCATATCAATCTTGTACGCAAAATCCTCAAGCCATTTTCCCGCGCCGTAGTAAGCAAGTGGAGCCGATAATATGCTTGCAATTAAAATTAGTATCATCATTTCGCGCAACATCTTAGAGCCTATCTGTAATGAAGATGCGCCGAGTACTTTTCGTATGCCGATTTCTTTCTGCCTTGTTTCGGTAGTAAATGAAACCAATCCAAATAATCCCAGGCACGAGATAAGTATCGTGAATACTGAAAAGATGGTGAAGACAGTCTGTATCTTATGTTCGGCTTTGTACATTATTTTAAGCAGATCACCGAAGAAAAAATATGCAAACTCATATTCTGGTTGGAATTTCTCCATTTGCTGTTTAATGAATGCTAGTGTTGCTTCCTGGTTTTCAGTAGAGATTTTGATTGAAACCGTTCTATTTGACATCGTTGAATCAACAACTAGGTACAACGGTGGAATTGTACTATGCAATGACTTGGACTGAAAATTCTTTACAACACCGATTACCCGTCTATCAAAATCTCCATAACGGGTTCTGTGATTAATTGTTTTTCCTATAGGATTTTTCCAGCCGGTCTCCCAAAGTGCGGCTTCATTTATAATAACTCCTTCCGTCTTGTCGGATTTAAAATTTTCCAGGAATTGTCTACCCTGAAGGATTTTCAGATTATATAAATCAATAAAGTCGTTGTCTATAGCAGCATAATTAATAAATGTATTATGTCCTTTCGGTCTCCCTTCCCAAATAAAATTACTGTATTGCGAGACAAATCCCGGATTAGCAGATGAAATGGATACTTTCGTGATTCCGGGATTTTTTAATAATTCATTTTTTAGTGTCTGTTTACTACTTTGGAATGTTTTACCACGCAGAGTTATGTTTATAATGTTGTCCGTTGAGTAACCTAAATCCTTGTTCGCAATGTATTCCATTTGCCTATTTACAACAGCCGTGAAAATTACAAGTAAAATGGTCATTACAAACTGTAAGATTACCAGAACACTTCTGAAAACCGGCTTACGATTCGACGTAAATGTTCCGCTGAAAAATGATAAAGGACGCATAGAGGAAAGAACAAATGCTGGATATATACCGGAAATTATAGACACTAAAAGAATTATCAACAATATTCCGCTAAGCAAATCTAAGTTGGCGAATATATTGAACTGTAATTGAATGCCAATAAAGTTTTCGAAATAGGGTAATATAAAATTCACCATTATTAGAGTAATTATAAAAGAGGACGACGTAATAACTATGGTTTCCAGCATTAACTGCCGCACAAGCTGCGTTTTGCGGGCTCCGATTACTTTTCTTACACCGATCTCCTTAATTCTTTTAGTAGCCCTAGCAGTTGATAGGTTAACATAGTTAATTACTGCTATAATGAGTATCACCAAGGCCATTGAGAAAAAAATTGTTATCTGCGTGATATCGGCGTTCGGTTTATGCTCAACTCCTAAATGAGATTTGAGGTGAATATCGGATAAAGGCTGCAAAGAGTATTTAACATCGCTGTAATCAAAATCTCCGTCATACTTTTCAATTATAGAATTTATCTTTTCTTCAAATGCGGCTGGATCAGCATTATGTTTAAGCAACACGTAAGTTAAATAAATGCTCATTCCCCAGGCATAGTTATCCACCGTAATACCCGCAGACTTTATTTCATTTCCATAAGTTAAAGTTACCGGAACAATAAAATCAGCGTCAAAGTGCGATGTTTGCGGTAAGTCTTTAAAGACCCCTGTTATTTTTAAATGATATACTTCCCGAACTATCAATATTTTGCCTAGTGGATTTTTATCTCCCAAAAGTCTATTTGCGGCACTTTCGGAAATAACAACGGAATATTTGTTTTGGAAGGCGGATTCAGGATTTCCTTTTACAAACTCGAAAGTAAATATTTTTAAAATTTCGGGATCCGCCCACATTACATTTCTTTCAGCAATTTCCTTATCTTTGTACTTAATATATTCTCCGCCTCCTCTCATACGAATCGCTTCTTCAACTTCCGGCGCTCCTGCCTTAAGCGCGGGTCCGAGAGGTAAGGGCATTATCGTGCCGTATCTTCCATCGGAGATAACTCTGTAAATCCTGTCATAATTTGCATTATGTCTATCATAACTTAACTCATACGCTACGTAAAGAAATGTTAACACGGCGGGAACCATTGCAATAGAGAAACCCAAAATATTAATAAGCGAATAACTCTTGTGTCTTCTAATATTTCTTAAAGCTATCTTTATGTAGTTCCACAAAAGCGAGGGAATCCACTTCGGAGCCTGCCATGGCGGCCGGCTGTTAAATCCTTTCGAGTAGGCATTATAAAATTGATTACCTAGTTGATGTGATTTGCCAATTTGTTCAACAGCATAGTTGAACGATCCCTCTAATGATATTCCCATCTCAAGGTGTTCATCGACAACATCCCGTAAATGGGATTCCAACTCCTCGATGTACCCGTCTTCAAGTGAGGGGTTTTTGCGAAGTGATTTTTTCCACTTAATAATTTCCTTTTCGAGATTGAACATAGGTTTACCTATTCATTTTTAAGCGACCTTACAGGATTTACTAATGCAGCTTTAATAGTTTGGAACGAAACGGTAAATAGCGCTACCAGTAGAGCAAGTACTCCGCAAATGATAAAATACCATAACTTCATTTCTATTTTATATGCATAGTTATTAAGCCAATTGTTCATTAAATACCAGGCTAACGGTGATGCTATCATAATTGATAATACGACTAACTTCGCAAATCCTTTAGATAGTAAAATTGTTAGACTTGCAACACCTGCTCCTAAGGTTTTTCGTATACCGATTTCTTTTACTTTCCTTTCCGCCATTGAAGATGCAAGACCGAACAAACCTAAGCAAGAAACGACAATCGCCAAGAGTGAAAAGTATTTGAATAACTCTTCCATTCTATATTCGGATTCATACAGCTCGAAAATATCTTCCTCAAGAAATGAATAATTAAACGGCTTTTCAGATCCCAGGTCTTTAAGTGTTTTTTCGATGAAGTTTATTGTGTTCGAAATGTTGCCGTCCGCCATATGTATAAATAATGTGTTACTCCAATCAGACATGAGTCTATATACAAGCGGGCCGCTTTTGCTATCCAACTTTTGAAAATGAATATCTTTAGTCACACCAATAATAGTAAGTTCATCTCCCCACATGGTTATTTTTTTACCTATTGTTTCACCCATATCCATTAGCGCAACAGCAGATTCATTTATTACAACCGAACTTGTATCAGCAAAAAAATCTCTTGAAAAAAACCTTCCTTCTTTCAGTTCTGTTTGGAAAGTCGACAAATAGTCTTCATCTACCCGAACGAAATTCATGACTATTTTATCCGCAGGGTTTTTACCTTCCCATTCTACATCCGATGTTCCGTAACCGCCGTAATAAACCGGTAAATCACTGGATAAGGTTACCGAAAGAACTTCAGCGTTTTTCTGCAATTCTTGTTTTACAACATTAATCTTCGATTTTATTGTTTCATCAATCTGGGTATGCAATATGTTCTCTTTTTGGAAGCCAAGATCCTTACTTTGAATAAATTTCAACTGGTTATAAACCACCAGGGTGCCGATCATCAGAACTAAAGAAATTGTAAACTGGGTAACAACTAAAACTTTCCGAAAGTATGAGCCGGATTTACCCGAAGTAAACCTTCCTTGTAAAATCTTTGCCGGTGAAAAAGATGATAGAAAGAGCGCCGGATAACTTCCAGATATTATGCCCGTAACTAATGGGACCGCTATTAAAGCTAGAAGTAAATTCCGATCAATTTGAGCAATGTCGATTTCTTTCCCGGTTAGTGAATTAAAGCCCGGCATCACCAAATAAACCAGTATAACAGAAAGAAACGTGGAAATAGAAGTTAAAAGAATTGATTCAATAAAAAATTGCCATATAAGCTGTGAGCGAACGCCCCCGAGTATTTTTCTTAAGCTTACTTCTTTAGCACGCTTTACCGACCGGGCAGTAGAGAGATTCATAAAGTTGATACATGCTATTAGAATTATAAATATTGATACCAGCGTAAATATATTAACCAGCTCAATGTTTCCGTGTCCGGGAATATCAGCCGCAAACCTGGAGCCCGTATACAAATGTATATCAAGCATTGCCTGTAAGTAAACTCTCATCTGGGCATCGGATCTATTATTGTTTATTATTTCTTTTATCTTTTCATTTACGATTAGCTGTTCAGCATCGGCGTGCAAACGTACATATGTGTAAAAAGCGCTGGACCTCCAGTTTTCCAGATCCATCCCGTCTTCTTCATACAATACAAACGGAACTATTGCATTAAATTGAAGATGCGAGTTTTCGGGAACGTCTGCCAAAACACCTGTTACTACTAAGCTAATTTTATTATCAATTAAAAGGTGTTTGCCGGTTGGATTTTCATCACCGAATATTTTCTCCGCCAGTGATTCCGATAGTATAATAGAGTGTGATTCTTTCAATGCCGTGTTTTCGTCCCCGTTAATTAATGGAAAAGTAAACATCTTCAAAACAGAGGGATCGGCATATAAAAGTGTTTCTGAATAAAGTTCGTCGTCATTTTTAATAGTTCTTGTATAGTATTTAATCCTTGCAGCGTCAATGATCTCGGGATACGATTCCTTTAGCGCAGGGCCCAAAGGAGCAGGTGTCACGGCAACAGGCAAAACTTTTCCGCTATAGCTATGATCTTTAACAACCCTGTAAATGTCTTCGGCATTATCGTGAAAAGTATCGTAGCTAAGTTCATTGTTTACCCAAAGTAAAATTAACAGGCTGCAGGTTAATCCTAATGTTAAGCCCGTAATATTTATTGCGGTGAATCCCTTGTTTCGCTTTAGGTTTCGAATAGCAACTCTATAATAGTTCCAAAACAATACCGGTATCCACCTGGGCGCTTGCCAGGAAGGTCTGCAGCTTATCTTGTTTGTTGTATTCGATTTAAAGTATTCGCTTCCCATCTGTTGTATTTCTCCAATTTTATTCGTTGCCTTATTAAACGCCTCATCTTCCAATAATCCGTCCCGGACATATTTGTCAATATCATCGCGCAGATGGGACACTAGTTCATCTATATATCCATCTTCTAAAGATGGATTTTTCCGAAGTGTTTTTTTCCACTTGTTTATTTCTTTCTCGATGTTGAACATTTTATAACCTTCGCTGTATTATTCATTTTTTAGAGAGTCGATCGCCGCCAAAGCGGGATTTCGATTTAGTATCATTCATACTTTAATGCCTCAACAGGATTGGCTCTTGCTGCTTTGAGCGTCTGAAACGAAATTGTGCCAAGCGCAATTAACAAAGCCGCAATAGCAGAGAAAATAAATAAAGAAATATCTATTTCCGTTTTATAAGCGAAATCTTTCAGCCATTCCTGAATTGCGAAATAAGCAATCGGCCATGCTATAACATTGGAAAGTAAAACCCACCATATGAATTGACCGGTGAACAAAACCAGTATTTGAGACGAGCTTGCACCAAGAGTTTTTCGTATGCCGATTTCTTTTGTTTTCCTTTCCGCCATAAACGAAGCTAACCCTGTTAAACCCAGGCAAGCTATTATAATTCCAAGAATGGTGAATATATTAAATGACTCTGCCAACTGTTCATCTGAAGCATATTGCCTATTGAAGTCTTCGTCTAAAAAAAAATAGTTAAATATATCTTCGGGAAATAATTCCACGTACTTGTTTTTAACAAACGATACTGTTTCCTCAAGATTATTCAATTCTACCTTGAGCGTAAGGTATCTATAGTCTTCATTCATCAAAAAAATTATCAACGGTTCAATGTTGGATTGCAATCCCCTGAAGTGAAAATCTTTCATTATTCCAATAATTTGATTGCTCTGCCTGTTGATTTGATGGGTAAGCGCTTCATCAAAATCAGACCAGCCAAAAGTTTTAACAGCAACTTCATTCAATAAGCAACCGCGGTTATTTTCGCTTGACAAAAACTGGTTGCCCGCAGCTAATTGTATGTCATATAAATTCAGAAAATCTTTATCTACCTGGAAACAATTTGTTGCATGTGTATTTGTTTTTTCTTCGCCGTAAGGATACATACGCCACAGGTACATCCATCTACCGGGTACACTCGAAGAAAAAGCAGATTTGATAATTGACGGATGCCTTTCGAATTCATGCTTTACGGATTCGAACGTTTCGCTATTTACTCTTTCCCGGTTCAATTCAAGAACCAGCTTCTGATCTTTATCGAATCCCGGGTATTCGTTTTTCATAAAATCCAGTTGTTCGTTCAGAACCAGTGTTCCGATTATAAGCAGTATTGAAATTGAGAATTGACCGACTACCAATACCCTTCGCAGCAAATAACGATTTTCCGATTTGTAAAATAGTTTTTGGGTAAGTAATAAAGCCCTGCCTGATGACAATACAAATGCAGGATAAATACCTGCTGCAATACCGATAATAATAAACACCAGACCGAGTCCGGTAAGCAAAGAAGGATTTATTAAATCAACAAGCTGCGAGTTTACTCCGGCAATTTCATTAAACCACGGCATTAAAAAGATTACCAGTAGCAGCGCCAGCATTATAGAAACAAACGTGATAGTTAATGACTCAATTAAAAACTGGGTTATCAGTTGAGGTTTTGAAGCACCCATTACTTTGCGAATACCAACCTCTAACAGCCGGATGCCCGACCTTGCAGTTGAAAGATTGATGAAATTAAACCCGGCATTTAACAATATTAATAAGCCAATAATCCCGAATACATACAGGTAAATTACATTACCAGGAGCCTCAGCTTCCCACTTAAGATTTGAGTATAAGTGGATGCTCTCTATAGGCTGAAGAAACAAAGTGAAACCCATTCCTCTTTTTTTAAACTCTTCGCTCAAATATTGATCGGGCAAGTTGGCGATTTTCTTTTCAAACTTTTGCGGATCTACTCCTTCGGTAAGTTTTATGTAATTCATTGCATGCCATCCCGCCCAGGGTCTTTGCCAGGGGCCCATATTATCCGGGTCAAGATGAAGAAACGTATCGTATTTTAAATGTGTATTGGGCGGACAGTTCGCTACAACGTGAGTAACCTCGTAATAAGTAGTATCAATCAATAATTTTTTACCAATTGGATTCTCATTGCCAAAATACTTTTTTGAGATACGCTCGGTAATAACGGCGGTTAGCTTGCGGGTTAAAGCAGTGGATTTATCGCCTTGCAAAAATTCGATGTTTAATATATTGAAGATACCGCTGTTTGCAAGCTTTACGCGGTCTTCTACATATTTTTTGTCTTCATAGCTGACAATCGGCTCGCCTCTTGTTCCGGCTATCCCGGCTGCTTCCACTTCGGGGTAGTTTGCCAACAAGGTGGGCGCTACTTCAATAACATTGGCGGCAAGTCTTTCTGTGTTTTCATTAATTTTACTAACGCGGTAAATTCTCTCGGAATTATTATGGTAAGTATCATAACTTAATTCAAAGTTGATATAGAGCATAATAAAAAGGCAGCAGGCAATGCCTATTGTAAGCCCGGCAATATTCAACATTGAATAACTTTTATACTTTTTCAAATACCGTATAATTACTTTCAGGTAAGTAATCATCAGCACAGGAGAAAACGGAGATACTTTACCACCATCATTTAATAAACTACTTGCCGCATCCGTTTTTTGAAATTCAATGCCGACATCGGTAATACGCCCCAAACTTGTTTTTGCTTTTTCAAATGCTATTGCTTCTTCACTTCCGCCGGAAACCTCGGATTCTATCTTATCTCTCAGGTGAGATTCCAGTTCCTCTATGTATCCGTCTTCCAGTGAGGCGTTCTTACGAAGCGATTTTTTCCATTTTTCAATTTCTCGTTCAAGGTTGAACATTGGAATGCCCTCAATTTATTCATACCTAAGTGATTTAGCCGGATTTGAAAGAGCTGTTTTTACTGCCTGATATCCTACTGTCAACACGGCAACTATAAATGCCAGTAATCCCGACGGTAAAAAGATCCATATTCCCACGTCAATTTTAACGGCAAAGTCTTTCAACCATTCGTTTGCCAAAAAGTACGCTACAGGCCATGAGATAATATTCGCGAGGATTACAAGTTTTGTAAATTCCCTTGAAAGTAGAAAAATAATTTCATGCACCGAGGCGCCTAATACTTTTCTTATGCCTATCTCTTTGGTTCTCTGCTCGGCGCTGAATGAAGCTAATCCGAATAATCCAAGACATGCTACAAAAAGAATCAGAACGGCGAATGTATTAATCAATTTACCAAGCCTGATATCTTCTTTGTATAACCTATTTATATTGTCATCCAAAAAACCGTATTCAAAAGGCGTAGTTGGCAGTATTTTACTCCAGGATTCTTCAAGGGAAGCAATAGTGTTCGATACATCTCCGGGTCTTACTCTTACGAGCAAGTAGTTAAACTTATTTTTTAAAAATACACACAATGGTCTAACTTCAGAATGCAAAGAACCAAAGTGATAATCTTTTATTACGCCTATAACTTTACCGTCGGCAAATGTTTTACCCACAGGGGATTGCCAGCCAAGTAAGTCGGCGGTTGTTTGATTGATTACCCTGGCATCTAAACTGTCGGAACTAAAATCTCGCGAGAAAAATCTGCCCTCATTCATTTCTATATTCATAGTGCTTGCAAAATCCTGATCAGCGTTCAGTATATTAACAAGGATCATTTGGTTTGGTTGCTTTCCTTCCCACTCAGGCGCAAACGATGGCCCAAGAGAAGAAGGGAGATTGGAAACGGCAGATACATTAATTACCTGCGAATTCTTTCGTAATTCGCTTTTAAGTAATTCTACATTGTTGCTGTTGTTCAGATTAATGCAAACTACATTTTCTTTATCATAGCCAAGTTTTTGATTTCGTATTAAATCAAGTTGCCTGGTGATAACTATCGTGCCGATAATGAGCGATATAGTCAGTACAAATTGAAAAAACACCAGTGACCTGCGAAAGAATATGCCTGCCTTGCCTTTTCTCAATGAGCCTTTCACAATATCTACAGGACGGAATGATGAAAGAAATATTGCAGGATAACTGCCTGAAACCAATCCAGTTACAATGGTTGTAATTATTAGAGTGATAATGATAAAATTGTTTTCGCCGGGATTAAAAGTGAGATTTTTACCGGATAGGTCATTGAAATAAGGAATTGACAGGATAACAATGATTATTGAAAATAAAAGCGCAATAAACGAAAGGACTAATGATTCCCCGTAAAACTGTGTTATTACTTGTTTTCTCACGGCCCCAATCACTTTTCTTAAACCAATCTCCTTGGAACGCTTTGATGCCCTGGCCGTCGCCAGGTTCATAAAGTTGATACAAGCGGTTAAAAGAATAAATACGGCAATTGTAGAAAAGATATAAATGTACTTGATATCACCGGTCTCATTTAGGCTGCTGACTGAATATAGATGAATGTCCGTTACCGGTTGAAGCGAAAGTTCAGCATTAACTGTTTCAACATTGTCTTTGATTATATTTTTAATCTTATCCGAAACAACCTTCGAATCGACCCCGCCGTGAAGTTGAACATACGTTTTCAGATAAAAAGAACCCCACCCTTCTACGGCATGACCGAAATTTTTTACATTAATATATGGCACAATAAAATTGAATTGTAAGTGTGAGTTTTGGGTGGTGTTATCAATAACGCCTGTAACAACAAATTCGTGTTGATTATTTATTTGAAGAACCTCGCCAATAGCATTATCATCGCCAAAATATTTCTGCGCAGTATTTTTAGTAACAACTATGGAGTTCGGTTTTGAAAAAGCGCTTAGGGGATCTCCGCTAACAAATTCGAAAGTGAACAATTTAAAAAACGAAGTATCGGCAAAAGCAAATCCGTCCTCACTATAATAGTTCTGTTCATATTTTACTACCATATTGTTCTTGGCAGAATACCTAACAGCTTCTTCAACTTCGGGGTATTCCCTTAAAAGCACTCGCGCTAATTCAGGGGGATTTGATGAAAACACAAAGTCACTGCCGTCTGAAAACTGCTCGTAATCAATTACTCTGTAAATACGTTCCGCGTTGGCGTGAAACCTATCATAGCTCAGTTCATCCTGCACCCAAATCATAATAAGTATAGTACAGGCCATTCCAATTGCAAGCCCTGCAACATTTAGAATTGAATAACCTTTATGTCTTTTAATATTTCTTAACGCTATTTTAAAATAGTTGTATAATAATGCGGGCGTCCATAATCTGATTCCGGCTTTCATGTTATATCCCGTAAATTTTATATTCGATTTATAATATTCATTACCGATACTATTAGCCTGTCCGATTTTTTCAACAGCCTGTTTAAAAGCGCTTTGCTCACTTAGTCCTTCATTTATCTTTTTATTAATTTCTTCTCTCAGGTGTGATTCAAGTTCCTCGATATAACCGTCTTCAAGTGACGGATTTTTACGGAGAGATTTTTTCCATTTGCTTATTTCTTTTTCGAGGTTGAACATATCTTTGCCTCATTCATACTTTAACAAATCAACCCTTCGAAAGCGGAATCGCGTCTTAATATCATTCATATTTTAATGCCTCAACAGGGTTTGCAAATGCAGCTCTTGCAGAGTGATATCCAACCGTTATAACAGTAACTATTAGTGAAATGCAGAACGTCATTCCGAATATTGCATAGTTGAACTCAACGCGATAAGCGAAATTATTCAGCCAGGAATTCATGGCTAAATAAGCAAGCGGTAATACAATTACATTTGCAATTAAAATCCATTTAATGAACTCTTTGCTTATCATCAGGATAATTCCTGTAACAGACACGCCAATTACTTTGCGAATACCTATTTCTTTAGACTTCCTCTCAACTGTAAATGAAGCTAATCCCAATATTCCTATACAGCTTATAAAGATTGTAATCATCGTAAATGCAGTAAGCATTTTACCCATTACCGACTCAACCCTATAGTAGCGTTCGAAACTTTCATTAATAAAAAAACTGTCGACCGGGTAATTCGGAGAGAATGCTGAATATACGTCCTTTATTTTTTGCACGGTTTCAGCAGTATTGTTACCGCTTAATTGAATTGTTAAAAACCGGTTTCCGTTGTTGTTTAACCGCAACATTATCGGCCAAATATTTTCTCTAAGTGATGAATAATGGAAATCATTTACTTTTCCAATTATTTTGAGTTTCGTATCACTATCACCGGGTGTAATAAACTTCCCGAGCACACTTTCCCAACCAAATTTTTTCGCTGCTGTTTCATTAAGGAGAATATTCACAGAGTCCGATATATACTCTTTTGAAAACTTTCTCCCCTCTATAACTTCAAACCCATACGTGTCGAAGAAATCATAATCTACTTCCAGTATTTGCAAATGTTGCTCGTCGGCCTTTGTGCCTCCTACAGGATTAAAGTTACTTCTATCCGTAGTATTACTAGCCGGTGTTCCACTCGAAAATGTTGCCTTTACAACATCGGGTATTTGCAAAATCGAATTTTTAAGCACGCTGCCTTTTTCAGTAATTTTCTTGTCATAAAATCGTAATACATACGACCTGTCCTTAATGAATCCTAAATCTTTGTTAATCACGAAATCTATTTGGGAATAGACTGTTAATGTACCGGTAATAAGAAATACAGCTATTGCGAACTGTGCCGTTACCAATGCTGCTCTTAATGAATAACCCTTCTTACGTCCAACCGATAAATTTTTTAATACGCCTGCAGGTTTATAATTAGATAACACGAGCGCCGGATAACCTCCAGCCAACAAAGCAGTCAATAATAATATTAAAGCTGCCAAACCAATGAAAACAGGCTCACCAAAGACTTTAAGGGACAAGCCGGTTCTGAGAAGAGAATTAATTTCAGGGATGAAAAACCTTGCCATTGCGATTGCAAAAAGAAAAGCAATTAAAGTTGTTAAAAACGCTTCCCCGAGAAACTGTTTAATAAGTTGAATTCTATTAGCGCCTACTACTTTTCGAATACCGATCTCCCTGCTCCTATGGGCCGCCCGCGCTGTTGATAGGTTAATAAAATTAAAGCAGGCAATTAAAATGATAAAAAAACCTATTATACCCAGAACATAAATCATCGCCGGAGGAATGGTGCGCGCTAAATCGTAATTAAAATTTGAGAAGTGGATTTCTTTTATCGGCTGCAAACGATAATGAAATCGATCCTTGGAATCACCAAGGTATTTATCCATAACCGTGTTAATCTTGTGTTCTGTTTCTTTTATTTTAGCGCTTTCATTCAGCAACAAAAACAAATAATCATTGCCGTAGCTGTTCCAATTATTAATTCTTTTATAGCCAAGGTTTTCGAGCGTATTTATCGAACCAAGTATATTATAAGGAATAGAAGAATTTCCCGGTTTGTTTTCTACAACACCCGTCACTTTAAAATTGTGTTTATTATCAACCAGGAAAGTTTTCCCTATTGGATCCTCGTCCCCGAAGTACTTCTCCGATACTTTTTCCGAAATTACTACCGAGTTAGGCTCGGAAAGTATTTGTTCATTTGCGAATCCTTTAATTAAATTAAAAGAAAACACATCGAGAAAATTCTTGTCTACGAACTCTACACTCTCATAGAACTGATTATCACCGTTTGAAAACAAATAATCCTTTTCTGAAATTCGAACGGCTCTTTTAATTTCCGGCACTTCATTCTCGATTGCCGGTCCCATCGGAAACGGGACAGGCGCCATCGTAAATAAGCCCGAAGGACGATTAGCTTCCGTGTAAACTCTATATATATTTTCAGCATTTGTATGAAACTTATCATAACTCAGCTCGAAATGAACCAACATCCCAATGATTAATAAGCACGTAAAACCAACAGCTAATCCTGAAATGTTAATTAAAGAATAACCTTTGTAGTGATTAAAATTCCGGAGTGCGACTTTTAAATAATTCCAAAGTAAAATCGGCATCCATCCCGGCGCTTGCCACGATGGTCGAGCGTTGAATTTATTAGTCGTATCTGATTTGTAATATTCAGAACTTAGTTGTGTTTCCTCACCAACTATTTTTACCGCTTCATTGAATGCCGTGTCTTCACCCATTCCTATGTTAACATTTGCTTCAATACTATCCCGAAGGTGCTGTTCAAGTTCTTCAATATACCCGTCTTCGAGCGAAGGATGTTTTCGAAGAGATTTTTTCCAGTTATTTATCTCACGTTCAAGATTGAACATCTCTTTTCCTATTCGTATTTAATTGAGTTTACTGGGTTAGCTATTGCTGCTTTAATTGCTTGCAAACCCGTGGATATCAAGGCGGTTGTTAAAACTATAAGCACCGATGCTATAAAAATCATTAAACCCAGCTCTGTTTTATAAGCGAAATTGTTTAACCAGGACGACATTACGGAATATGAAACGGGCAGCGAGATCAGACTTGATATGAATACGATTATGAAAAATTCTTTTGATACCAGTACAAATATCTTGGAAACCGTAGCACCCATCACCTTTCTTACTGCAATTTCTTTGTATCTCTGTTTAACAATAATTGATGATAACCCGTATAATCCTATTGAGGCGATAAATATTGAGATAAGCGCAAAGGCGCTTAGTACATTAGCCATATTTGTTTCACTTTGGTATAACCCGGCAAATTGTTCATCGAGAAATGTGTATTCAAATGGTCGATTGGGAACATATTTTTTCCAAATTTCTTCAATCCTGCTAATGTGTTCTGCCATACTTCCCGGCTGAAGTCTTACAGCGAAATAATTAGGAGACCACCTGAGGTAAGGAAATATTATGGGCTCAATACTTTTATGAAGCGACCGGAAATTAAAGTCTTCAATTACGCCTATTACCGGTCCGTCTAATTCTACCGATTTTCCAAAACCTAATTTTTTGCCTATCGGGTTATCCCATCCAAACGCCTTTGCAGCCGATTCATTTATGAGAAAAGAAAGCGAGTCTGTACTAAATTCTTTCGAGAAGTTTCTTCCCTCAATAACATTTAGCTTTAGTACATCGACAAATTTTTCGTCTATAAAATTATATGTTAGTGAAGATTCTTTATAATTTGCCGGCTGTTCCAACCCGAATATAGTAGAGTCGAACTCGTAAGAAGGTAACGTTTGAACAGCAGATGCATCAACTACACCGGATTGCGATGTAATTTCGTTTTTAAAGGTATTAAGCTGGCTTCGAACTGAAGAAAGGTTCTTCACTATCAGAACATGCTCTTTATCAAATCCCAGGTTTTTATTTTTGATAAAATCCAGCTGGCTTATTACTACAAGTGTACCGGCAATAATACATGTAGAGAGAATAAATTGTACCGAGACAAGTATTTTACGGAAATTACCGTGATGCGGCTTTGCACTGATTTGTTTCTTAATTATTCGGGCCGGGTTAAATTTAGAAATATAAAAAGCAGGATACGAGCCGGCTGATAGAGCAATAAAAACAGATAAGGATATAATAAGTAATATTACATCAGAATTTATCAATGACGCACTGGAAATGGATGCTTTAGTAAAGCTGTTTATAGCCGGTACGGCAAGAAATAAAATTGTAATGCCAATAAAAACAGCAACAACAGTTTGAAAAAACGCTTCCGCAAGAAATTGATTAATTACCTGCTTCTTTTCAGCTCCCAAAACTTTTCGGATACCTATTTCATTTAACCTTTCAATTGATCGAACCGACGCAAGGTTTGCGAAATTAATTATTGCCAGTAATAAAATCAGAACCGCCACGGTTGTAAGTATGTACACATATAAAATATTTCCGTTTGTCTGTAACTCGTAGCTAAGCCCGGAGTGCAAATGAATATCTTCCAATGCTTGAAAGTAGTACCTGTCATAGTTATCTGAATTCTTCAGGTTAGCACCAGAGATTTCATCTAGAATATAACTGTTAAGGCTTTCCTGCAGACTTTTTATTTCGATCCCTTCATTAAGAAGAGCATATGTGTATACGGTTGCAAATCCCCATCTATTTTCCCTGCTTTTATAGTATGATAAACTGTTTAAAGATGCTAAAATGTTGAACTTGAAATGAGATTGTTGAGGAAAGCTTTCGACTACCGCTTTTACTTTTAATAATTCCCCGCTATTAGTTTTTAGTGTTCTGCCCGTCGCATTTTTATCACCGAAAAATCTTTTTGCAAATTCCTCCGTAATCACTACAGAGCTTGGGTCGTTCAATAAATTTCCCGGACTCCCGTGGATAAAGTTAACATCAAATATTTCGAAAAAAGATTCTGTTGTGTATAGGACTTTCTTCTCTTCAACATATTCGTCTTTCAATTGAAATATTTTACTTCCTTTCATCAAGCTGACAGCGGATTCAACTTCAGGGAATTTGTTTTTTAGTGTTCGTTCCAAGGGTGGGCTCACAAGTGGAATCGCCCATTCATTATTTCCGTACTTAGCTTCCCAAACAGCCCTGTAAATATTTTCGGATTTCGAATGAAATTTGTCATATGACAACTCATTACTTATCCAGAGAAAAATATACACTAAGACCGTAACGCTCAAGGCTAACCCGGCAACATTTATAAATGAATATCCTTTGTAACGGTTAAAATTCCGGAGCGCGACTTTAAGATAATTCCAAATTAATACCGGCATCCACCACGGCGCTTGCCACGATGGTCGAGCGCTGAATTTATTAGTCGTAACGGATTTGTAATACTCCGAACTTAGCTGCGTTCCCTCGCCTACAATTTCTACCGCTTTTTCGAATGCCGCTTCTTCTTCCATTCCCATGTTAAGATTTGATTCAATACTATCTCGAAGGTGCTGTTCAATTTCTTCAATGTAGCCGTCTTCAAGTGTCTGATTCTTTCTTAGACACTTACGCCATTTTTTAATTGCCTTTTCTAAGTTGAACATTATTCCTCCTTTATTCATATTTCAGCGCCTCAATAGGATTTCCTAATGCTGCTCTTATAGATTGATACAGGACAGTAATCGCAGCAACAAGTACTGAAATAGTGAAAGTCGCAGCTATTATCCAGGGTTCAATATTAATTCTAGAAGGAAAGTCTTGGAGCCATTTATTCATAAAATAATAAGCTGTTGGAATTGCAATAACATTTGATATAATAATCCATTTAATAAATTGCCAAACCATCAGCATCATTACGCCTTTTGTCGAACATCCCATTACTTTTCTTAGTCCAATTTCTTTTTTCCTGTTTTCGGCAATGAATGCTACAAGCCCAAATAATCCAATTGCCGCAATTACTATTGACAAACTTGTAAAAATGTTTAATATCCTTTTTGTGTTTTCTTCCGTTTCATAAAGCTCGTTCCATAATTCATCTAAAAAGAAATATTCAAAGGGTTTGTTCGGAAATATTGATGACCACGTTTTTTTAATATTTTCAATTGAATTAGGTATATCGTCATTAGTTAATGTTACACTTATGGTTGTGAACATTGTTGGATCATATTCTATTACAAGTGGTTCAATTTTATATTGCACTCCTCTGTAATGAAAGTTGTCTACAACACCAATTATTTCCTTTGTTGTTCCTCTTAGACCAGTAATTATTTTTTTTCCGATTGCTTTTTGAGGCGTCCATCCAAATGTATTTGCAGCCGATTCATTTATTAAACACGATTCCAGTATATCTTTCATACTATTTGCAATAAAATTCCTTCCTTCTACTAATCCGATTCGATAGCTGTCAATGAATTGATAGTCGACAAAGTTATAGTACATCATATGTTCTTTTGAAGCATTTTCCCCGGTTCCCTTTGTGGTTAAACTCCCGATTCCCTTTCCCGGAACATTTGATAAAACCGCGACTTCCTTGATAGAAGGAATTTCTAAAAGCTTTCCTTTTATGGATTCTGAATTTGTTGTTAATGAGCTCATCTCGTAAACATTAAGTATGAGCTTCCGTTCATTGTTAAAACCAAGATTTTTATTCTTCATAAAACCGAATTGATCAGACATAACTATAGTGCAAAAGATTAAAATAATCGACATTACAAATTGACTAATAACCAAAACCCTTCTAAGAGAATTTCCTTTGAATCCAAACTTTGGATTATTTTTTAGCGCTTTTGTTGGTGAATAAGAAGAAAGAGTAAATGAAGGATAAAACCCGGAGATAATCGTAATTGTTAACAACAGTAAGATTAACCAAGCTATATATTTCCATCCAAATAAAGTGGATGGTTCAATGTTTACTCCTGTTAGTTCTTGAAAGAAAGGAAATAACATGTATAGAATAAGTAATCCGATAAAAAATGCGAAGGACGTCATAAAAAACGACTCATTTAAAAATTGCCAGAAAAGCTGTGTCCTTTTTGCTCCTAAAACTTTTCTCATTCCGACTTCTTTTGATCTCTTTATCATCCTTGCAGTAACAAGATTTATATAATTAAAACATGCTATCAAAAGAATAAAAGCACCAACAGTAATCAATAGCCCTACTAATGCTGGATTTCCGGGATTCGCTTCATATTCCAAAGGAGTGCTTAAATAAATTTCTCGTACCGGCTGCAAAAACAACTCGTGTTTTTTATCAGTTATACTTGATTTAGAATTAATGCTCGCCTCAATTAAATTAATTATTGATTTTTCAAAATCAGCAACATTAACATTCGGCTTCAGCTTTACATAAGTGAACATCCCCGGCCATGTCCAATCCTGCATCCATGGCGGATTTCTTAAGTCATGCATTGAAATAAAGAGGTCAAAAGGTAAGTGTGTATTACTGGGAGGATCTTTAATTACACCTGTTACTTTATAATCAAAGCCGTCAAGATTTATTGTTTTATGTAAGGCACTCTCCTCTCCAAATAGTTTATTAGAAATCCTTTCCGGTATAACCAGTGAAAAAGGATTAACAAGAGCATTTTGGGGATCACCGGCAATAAAAGGAATTGTTAACACATTAAAAATCTCATTATCAGCATAAACAAAGCCATCCTCATAAAATAAGTCGTCTTTATTTTTTATTGCCCGCTTGTTATTGAAGTAAAATATTCTTGCAGTTTCTTCAACTTGCGGAAAATCGGATTTCAGCTTTGAAGCAAGTGGCGGAACGCTTAATGCATATCCCGTCGTTCCTAAATTTGTTTTTATGTTAAGTCCAACACGGTATAATCTATCAACATCAGTATGATAAGCATCGAAACTCAATAAATGTAAAACATAAATTAAAACAAGTACGCTACATGTTATGCCAATCCCCAAACCGGCAATATTTATAAATGAATATCCTTTATAACGGTTAAAATTCCGGAGCGCGACTTTAAGATAATTCCATAGCATAACCGGCATCCACCACGGCGCTTGCCACGAAGGTCGAGCACTGAATTTATTAGTCGTAACGGATTTGTAATACTCCGAACTTAGCTGCGTTCCCTCGCCTACAATTTTTACCGCTTCTTTGAATGCCGCCTTTTCTTCAATTCCCATGTTAAGATTTGCTTCAATACTATCTCGAAGATGCTGTTCAATTTCTTCAATGTAGCCGTCTTCGAGCGAAGGATTTTTGCGAAGCGATTTTTTCCATTTACCGATTTCTCTTTCGAGGTTAAACATATCATTACCTATTCATATTTCAATGAGTTAGTCGGGTTTGCCGTTGCGGCTTTTATTGATTTGTAACTTATAGTTATTATTGAAATCGTTATTGTTAATATCGACCCCAAAATAAACGTCCAAATTGTTAACTCAGTTTTATAAGCAAATTCCTCCAACCATCTGTCAATCAACAGCCAGGTTGTTGGAATTGCGACTATGATTGAGATAACCACCAATTTTAATAAATCGGCAGATATCATTACAACGACTGATTTTACCGACGCTCCCAGCACTTTCCTTATTCCTATTTCTTTAGTTTTACGCTCAACCGTATAAGCGGTCAAAGCGAATAATCCCATCAGTGCAATAACGATAGCGAGTGAAGTCATTACTCCGATTATTTTACTGAACTTTGCATCTTGTTTATGCATTTGCGCGAAGGTGTCATCCAGGAAAGAATACTCCATTGGTCTGTTTGGTAAAATTTTCTTCCATACTTCACTTATGTATTCAATGGTTTCGCTGTAATTGTCTTCGGCTAGTTTTACGTATGTTGTTGCTAAATTGTACTTGCTTGGTACGAATGCAAAAGGTTTAATTTCTTCTCGCAAAGAGCTGAAATAAAAGTCGCTGGTTACTCCCACTATTGTTCGGTAAATCAACGTATCGTTGCGTGTCGCCCAAACGACTTGCTTTCCAACAGCAGGTTCAGTTATTTCTAATTCTTTAATTGCCTTGCGCGAAAGGATTATTCCATCCTCCAGATCTGAAGGATATTTTTCGGAGAACTTCCTGCCCTCAATCATTTTTAAGTTAAGCACATTTAGCAGGTTTTCATCTACAATTAAAAAGTTAGTTAACACATCTTCTTCACCTGGCTTTCCTTTTTCTCTTATACCTCTTGTCCAGTTCAACTCGCCAATAACTGTAGATGCATTTCCCACCTCCGTTATAGAAGAAAATTTCAGTAATTCGTTTCTAAGTGCGTCCCGGTTTTCGAAGCTATCGGTGTTACGCAAAACAAGCGTGTGATTTTTTTCTATTCCCCAATCGAATTCCCGGATGAAGTTTAATTGATCCCGTATTGCAAGTGTTCCGATAATTAAAATTGCTGAAACCGTGAATTGTGTTACAATCAATCCCTTTCGCAGCCAAAGCAAACCGCCTTTAAGATTTTTTAAATCTTTTAACACTACTACGGGCTGAAATTTTGAAAGATATAAGGCCGGGTAGATGCCCGATATTATCCCGACAAGAATCGTAGCAATTGCAAGAGCTATCAATAACGATGTTGTACTTGAATTAAATAAAATAAGGTTGGAATTGAATAGTTCATTTAAAGTCGGCAACAAAAAATACAACACGCCTACAGCTATAATAAACGCTAAAACAGAAGTGATAACCGATTCAATCAAAAATTGTTTTATAAGTGAAAATCGAAACGCGCCGCTAACTTTACGAATGCCCACTTCTTTTGCACGAAGTGCAGACCTTGCAGTTGCCAAATTTATATAATTAATAGCTGCTATGATGAGAACAAAGATGGCGATAATTGCAAATGTGTTTACCTGGTTGATGCTTCCGTTTGTTCCGAGTTCCCATTTAAGGTTTGAATGAAGATGGATATCGGAAATAGGCTGCGAATAAAAAACGTTGGTGCCGCCCTCCCAATTTTTTTCATATAACTCCTGAATTTTTGGATCAACATTTGCAATATTAATATTGGGCTTAAGCTTTATATAAGTATAAAAATTGTACCATCCCCAATGTTCATCAATATTATCATATGAGTGAATAATAAAATCGAAATCAAAGTGCGCGTTTTCCGGGTAGTCCTCTACAACAGCAGTAACTGTTAAGTCCTTTTTCCTTCCTGATCGTTCAGCATTTATAACACTTCCGATAGGATTGTAGTCTCCAAAATACTTTTTAGCAAGTGACTCTGTAATTACAATAGAGTTTTTATCGATCAAGGCTGATTCCAAATCGCCTGCAACAGGATTTACAGTAAACATTGAAAAGAAATTTGAGTCCGCCAGTAAAAAATTGCTTTCGTAAAAACTTGCGTCACCATATCTCAACAAAATTTTAGCGTCCCATTCGGGCATTATTCTTATAGACTCCTCAACCTCAGGAATTTCGGAATACAATGCAGGAGCTAAAGCCGGCGGCGTTGTAGCATCCGGTAGTGTTCCCCCGAAATCTTTTACCACTCTGTATATTCGATTTCCGTCTTTATGAAAATTATCGTAACTAAGTTCATTGTTAATGAACAAAGCAATAAAAGCGCACACCAGAATTCCAATTGCTAATCCGCCAATGTTTATCAAAGAATAACTCTTGTTCTTTGTTAAGTTTCTTACGCCCACTTTTAAGTAACTTAACCAAAGGGCTGCGGCAAACATCTGCCCTGCTTTTGAGCCTTCCGTTCGATGAGCATGCGATTTCCTATATTCATTATTAATACTCCCGCATTCACCTAAAGCATCTTTCGCGTCCCGGAATGCTTCAACGCTTGATTTACCTTTTCTAATTTCAATTTCATAAGCATCTCTTAAATGAGCTTCGAGTTCTTTAATGTTTCCTTCTTCCAATGATGTATGTTTGCGAAGCGATTTTTTCCATTTGTTTATTTCTTTTTCAAGATTGATCATATTTGAGCCTTTACGTTTAATCATTTTTTATACTTTCCACGGGGTTCATAAATACTGCTTTTAAGGTTTGATGCCCGGTAGCTATTAAGGCAATCAATACGGTTGCAATTAAAGTCAGTGCAAAAGGTACAATCGTCAGCTCGGTGCGATATGCAAAGTTAGAAAGCCAATGTTTCGATATATACCAGCTTACCGGTATAGCAATAATATTTGATACAAGAACCAATTTTAAAAAATTACCGATGAGCAGGACAATCAGTCGTTGTGCTGAAGCGCCCAGCACTTTTCTAATCCCGATTTCTTTTTTACGAGACTCGGCAGAATGTGTCGACAAGCCGAACAATCCAAGTACGGCGATTGTTATAGCAAGCACGGTAAGGATACTAAGCACTGAAAGCTGCTTTTTTTCAGCAGAGTAATTCGCTTCAAATGTTTCATCTAAAAACTCGTATTGAAACGGGAAGCCGGGAATAAGTTCGCCGAACTTTGCTTCGATTGTATTCAATACGGAAGATATATCATCTGATTTTATTTTAATTGCTATTACACGATGATCATTAGCGGGAAAAATTACTAACGGGTCTATGTTGGTGTGAAGCGAAGTAAAATGATAATCTTTTACAACGCCGATAACTGAACGGTACTGTTCTTCATTATAGAAACGAATCGCCATTCTTTTGCCAATTGCTTCGGCTGGCTGCCAGTCCAGGTACCTCGCTGCAGTTTCATTTATAATTACTGCTTGTGTTGAATCCAGCGAGTATTGTTCCGAGAAATTTCTTCCGTGCAGGAGTTCAACATTATACAAAGACAAGTATTCGAAGTCGGTTACCAAAGATCGCATTTGAAAAAACTCACCGCCTTTATCTTCAATCTTAAATGCAAAGCTATCGTGAAAGCCGCCGGGCTCGCCGGACATAAACGAAACACTCTTAATTGCACTCTCTTTAATTAATGCTTCTTTTAACTCGAATCGTTTGCTCCTTATTTCGGGTGAGTTTGCACGTATCAGAACAACCTGCTCCTTATCAAAACCACTGTCTTTATTGATCAAAAAGCTGGTTTGGCTGAATACAACAATAACACCGGATATTAATACGATAGATATTACAAACTGCGTAACAACTAATATTCTCCTGATTCCAGATCCACCGTCAGCAAGCTTCTCATTTGAAAGCGCTTTAACAGGCTTGAACCCGGAAAGAACAAATGCAGGGTAGCTTCCAGCAAGGAAGCCAAGGAAAACCAGGAATAATAAGGAAACTAAATAGAACAAAGGATTATCAATAGGGAAGGCAATATCTGAAGCAGTCAGATTTTCGAAATGAGGAGTGATAAATATAATTAGTAAAGCGGCAACAGCGCCGGATGCCAAGCTGTAGATTGTTGCCTCTGAAATGAACTGCATTACAAGACTTTTCCTTTGCGCGCCGATTACTTTTCTAACACCTATTTCCTTGGCACGTTTAACTGACTTAGCGGACGATAGGTTCATAAAATTGATACACGCAATAAGAAGCACAAAGACCGCGACAAAAGAAAAAATTATTACAACCGTTTTATTCCCGTGAGCAATATGATCATATCTTGAGTCTGCGTTCATATAAATATTTTCAAGCCGCTCAAGAGTAAGGGTCATCGGAAGCTTAGTTTGGGCGAAATCATCTCCAAAGTATTTAAGCATAAACGCGTCAAGCTGGTAATCCAATAAGTTTACATCCGTAGTAGGATTAAGTTTGAGATATGTGAAAACACTATTGCTCCACCATTCATCCAATAACCATGTTCCTTCAAACGTTTGAAGGGAGGCAACAAAGTCGAAGTTCAAATGAGAGTTCGGATGCTTCGAGCGAAAGACCCCGGTAACCTCGAAGGAATATTGGTTATCCAGCTTTATCAGCTTTCCGACCGGGTTTTCATCCCCAAAATATTTAACAGCCGTTTCGTCAGAGATAACCAGTTTGTTTGGACCGTTTAGCACTTCATCTTTATTGCCGGTCAATAATTCATACGAGAAGAAATTAAAAAAATGATTGTCGGCTAAATAAAAGCGGTCTTCCCATATATTTTGATCGAGATAGCTGACCAATCCGTCTGCCGGGCAAACTCTCAACACTTCATCTACCACGCCGGAAAAATCTGTTTTAATTGCAGGTGCGAACGGGCCGGATGTCACTGCTATTTTATATGCTCCTTTAGATTTAGGCGCTTCCCGCAGCAGCCTGTATATTCTTTCTCCATCCTTGTGAAAGCCGTCGTAGTTTAATTCATTTTGAGTATAAAAGGTGATTAAAACAAAAACAGCGATACCGATACTCAACCCAAGGATATTTATTAACGCAAATCCCTTGTTCCGCTTCAGATTTCGCAGAGCTACTTTATAATAATTCCAAATCATTACAGGCATCCACCTCGGTACACGCCAGGAAGGTCTTGCGCTAAACTTGTTTCTTGTAGCGGACTTATAATACTCATCGCTGATACTAGCGCCGCTGCCTATCTTTTTTACAGCTTCATTAAATGCTGTTTCAACATCCGATCCTTTTTCCATGCATTCTTCAATAACATCTCGTAAGTGCTGCTCCAACTCTTCAATATAGCCGTCTTCGAGCGACGGATTTTTACGAAACGTTTTTTTCCATTTATCTATTTCATTATTAAGATTGAACATTATTTATCCCTATTCGTATCTCAATGATTTAATTGGATTTGTTAACGACGCTTTTACTGTGTGGAAAGAGATTGTAATAAGCGCAATAAAAATTGCCAGTAAGCCGGATAAAACAAACAGCCATACTCCCGGCTCAATTCTATAAACGAATCCGTCAAGCCAGCTATTCATAAAATACATGGTGACCGGTACCGATATTATAAATGCAACCAATACCAGTTTTAGAAAATCGCTTGAAAGATTGGAGAATAACTGAATTAATGAAGCGCCGAGAACTTTCCTTATCCCGATTTCTTTAGTTCGCTGTGATACAATTATTGACGATAACCCGAACAAACCGAGGCAGGCAATAAATATTGATAACCCCGCAATTAATGATATTACATTGCTCGTTTTTTCATCTGACTCGTACAAGCTTTTAAAATGCTCATCCATAAACTCATACTCGAAAGGACGATCAGGCACATGCTTATTCCACGTATCCTTTATCTGGCTGATTGCCCTACCGGCGGCTGATGCGTTTATCTTTACAGCTAAATCCGAAGCTCCCCATCCTTGCACGCTCATCAATAACGGCTCTACTTTGTTGTGGAGCGAATTAAAATTGAAATCTTCAACAACGCCAATCACTTTACCCATTTCTTCTAACCAGGCAAGTTTTATCCGTTTGCCCACCGGATTTTCCCAGCCGATTTGATTTTGAAGAGTTTCGTTTATTATATACGCATTCGTAAAATCCGTCTTAATTTCTTCGGAGAAATTTCTTCCTTCTATTATCTCCATTTCGTAAAACGGTATAAAATTGTAGTCGACGCTTACATTTGAAATAGACAACTTAACCACATCATCCGCCCCTTCGTAACGCACTCCCATCTGGTGTATGTTGTTTACAAGTTTCTGAGACGAATGTGTAACATCAATAACGTCCGGATTAAGCTTCATTTCATTCTTAAGCAGGTCGTATTTTTCATTGGCGGTGTTGTTCATCTTTACCAGGATCACCTGATCGGTTTCAAAGCCCAGGTTTTTATTCCTTATAAAATCCAACTGTTTTATGGTGATGCCCGTTGCAACAATAAGAGCTATGGAAATAGCGAACTGCGTAACAACCAAAAAACTTCTAAATGAAAAATATTTTCCCTTAGAGTGAATCTTTTTTACCAATGCTTTTGCAGGACTGAAAGCTGAAAGAACAAATGCAGGATACAACCCGACCAATAACCCAACAAAAAGCGAAACGCCTATTAATGTGAATACAAATAAAGGTTTGGTAAGCAAACTTAAATTTAACTCCCTGCCTATTACATCATTCAAATAAGGAAGCACGAGGAATGCTATCCCGATCGAAATCAGAAACGAAGCAATAGTTGAAATAAGGGATTCACTTATGAATTGTCGTTTAATTTGTTCGCGGAAAGCTCCCAATGTTTTCCTTATGCCGACTTCCTTGGACCTGACGGATGATTGCGCAACGGAAATATTCATGAAGTTTATTCCGGCGATAAGTATTATTAAGAGAGCCAGCGTGCCGAAAGTGTAAATTGAATTTATATTGAACTTCTGAAAATTCCTGTAGTCGTGCGTTATGTCCATCGAACCAAGATGTATGTTGCTTAACTTTTGCAAGTAAAGCGTATATGTTTCGGTAGCATCTTCGCCGATGTACTTGGTTAAAAAGTCGGGAAATTTGCTTTCGAGCTTTTTTATATCAATGCCTTCTTCAAGCAAAAGATAAGTTACAAGAAAATTTGAATCCCAGTTATCGCGCATCCAGTCATTTTCGGCGCTCATCACTGAGAACAAAGCATCAAATTGTAAATGAGAATTCTTCGGAACGTTTTCTAAAATACCGGTTACGGTATGCACGGCTGAGTCGGCTTCAAATTGTTTTCCAACCGCGTTTTCAGTACCGAAAATTTTTAATGCCGTTGCTCTCGTTAAAATTACGTTTCCCGGCTGACCAAGCGATGTAGCAGGATCGCCGTGAACGACTTCGAAATCGAAAATTTGTAAGAACGCCGGATCAACATGAAATGACATATCAAGCACAAAATATTTATCTTTTTTATTTACTACGCTTGGGCCTCTCAGCACTCTTGTAAAATCCTTAACCTCAGGGAAATCCTGCTTTAAAGTTGGTCCCATTGGATACATAGACAAAGCGACGTGCTGAGTGCTTTGGCCTTTTAACTTTTGAATCTCGTTTAGTCGATAAATGTTATCGCCTTTTGCGTGGAAAGAATCGAAACTTAATTCGTATGCAATAAACAATACAATTAGCAAGCTTGCGGCCATTGCTACGGATAAGCCGATTATATTTATAAATGCGTAGCTTTTATTTCTTACCAATCGCCTCACTGCTATCTTAAAATAATTAGCAAATAAAGCGGGCATCCACAAACGGCCGGTAAGAGAGTTGCTTAAGGGAACTACGGTGCGAGATTTAAAGTATTCCTTTTCAAGCCGTTTAGCATCTCCAATACTTTTTACAGCTTCATTAAACGAATCTTCAACGTCCATTCCTTTATTCAAACATTCGTCAATAAAATCGCGAAGGTGCTGTTCCAACTCTTCAATGTAACCGTCTTCGAGCGATGGATTTTTACGAAGCGATTTTTTCCACATGCTAATTGCTTGTTCAAGGTTAAACACATTTCCCCCAAATGTTATTAAGTAGTTCCCAGGGAAGCGTCCGGCTGCCATACTTTCTCAAGCATACCGTGCACTTTTAACCATTGCTGTTTTTCATTATTAAGCGCTTCCCTGCCTTTGGTTGTTAAACGGTAATACTTACGCATCCTTCCGTTATCCGATAACTTCCACTTGGTTTGCACTAACCCGTCTTTCTGCATTTTGTGTAACACCGGGTACAACATTCCTTCAGCCCATTCAAGCTCTCCGCCGGATAACTCTTTTACCCGCTGGATTATCTGGTAACCGTAATTCTCTCCTCCGCGAAGAATTGCAAGAATCAGCGGTTTGGATGACGCCGCCATTAAGTTTTTCGATAGCATATACCTAATTCTCCTTTATACCTAGATTTTCTATGTAGTTATGACGAAACATACCTAGAAAAGTTAGGTAAGACAAGGAAAAACTAATGGCACCCGTCGTCATCACAAGTAGCGTGACTTTACCGGGCAGGCGCTGATGACGCAGATTCGGCGGATTTTCGCTGATGGGGAAAAAATATTTTTATAAACATCTATAAAAATCCACGCAATTTGAAAATGATCAATGTGCTGGACGTTTATCTGCAATTATACCGCCACGACATATTGGCTTGCAGCAAAGTAACATATTTGTTACATTTGATTTATGAAATGGAGTATAGGATATTACAGTACTGAGCTTGAAAAGAAAATTCTATCTCTACCCAGCGGTCTTTTAGCGCGTTATTTAAGGCTGACTGATTTAATGCTCGAATTTGGTTCTAACTTGGGATTGCCGCATACGAAATCTCTTGGTGGTGGTTTACTTGAACTAAGGATTAAAAGTAAAGAGGGCACAGCACGAGTGTTTTATTGTACTATGTTAGGTAATAAAATTATAATGCTTCATTTGTTTATTAAGAAATCACAAAAGATTCCCCAAAAAGAAATAGAAATTGCAAGAAACAGGATTAAAGAGGTATTAACGAAATGACACATAAAGAGCTTAAAAGCAAAGCGCTAAAAAATACGTCTGTGCGCAAAGAATATGAAAAGCTTGAGCCGGAATTTACTCTTTTAAAAGAAATGCTTCGGGCAAGAAAAAAAACCGGGCTTAGTCAAGCGCAAATAGCAGATAAAATGGGAACAAAATCGCAGGCAATTACAAGGCTGGAGTCCTCGCTTAGCAGCGGTAAACACTCACCGTCTCTTGCAACAATAAAAAAATATTTAGAAGCTTTAGACTGCCGCTTAGAAATAAGAATTACACATAATTGAATTAAATATCGTAAATGCGACATGGTCAGTAAATTCGAAACTCTAGGATGCTTTCTCAACAATCGGTATCCTAATTTTTGTGGCAAGCAGGATATTTCCTTCAGTCATAGTTGTTTTTTAAGATATAAGCAGATTAGCTTTTTAGTATTCCTCCCCTTAATTTGCATTAAGTTAAATTCGTTATGATGAGTATTTAATACAATCATTAAACGTGTTTTCATATTGAAATGAACCTAGAAGTTCGAGCCAATTAAGAATATATGAGGAAGATATGAAGAATTTATTTTGGGATGAATCTCTTAAAAAAAGCCTTTTCGTTAGCATTTTTGGTGGTATTATTTTTATTATTTTAATTGAACCTATAGTTAAACTGATTTATAGTATTTTAACCGCAATAGCAGATAATTTTATTTCCGGAATAATTGATAATTTCTATCAATCAGCCTCTCTCGGTCATAGAAATGAATTGGATTTTATGCAATTTTTTATTCTAATATTTTTAATAATAGCCGGAATGGTGGTATTGTTCACGTATATAAATTTCATCTTAAAAAAAAGAAAATCTAACTCCTCGGAAGATTTCAATGATTCTACAATCGATTCCGGAGATTCACATTCTATAAAAAAAAGAATAAAAGAATTAAATGAGAAAGAGAAATCAATCAGAGCAGAAATTAAATCAAGTGAATTGAAAATAGAAAAAAATCTAAAGAAACTGAGAATATTAAAAATTCCCTATTATATTTCAGCAATTATTTTAATTTTAATTTTGACTCGTTTCCTTATTACTGGCTTTATAGACTTACAACTAAATACATCCTTCACTCAAAGACTGACTGTACTACGACCAGATATCACAGAAGCTGAGTATTTAAGATTTAAAGCTGATTGGGCGAAGATGAACTCACGCGAAGATTATTTACGGATAAATTCCAGAATTGATAGCACTGCTAACCATAAGAATATAAAATTACCGAATCCATTGTTTAATTAACACTATTATAATTTTCTTGGACGTACTTTTCCATACTCTAATATTGTGTACAACCAAGTATATCCCTTACAAATTCGTTAAATCAGTATAATAGCTGTGCTGTTAAATTCTGCCATGAATCTTCTACCTAATGATATAATCCCAAATCCGTCGTTAGAAACAATTTCTAATGACGGTCATTAGAACATATTATTTTTTTATAATAACTTAGAAGGATTTTGTAAAAGAATTTTCTAGTCGTTTATTTGCTAAATCTTTAAGTTTATTGACTTTGGAGTTCCAAACAAATCCTAATAACGGATGCGGGATAATCATAAATACGGAAATTTTCACAGTAGAAAAATTTCGAAATTAGCAAAGAATGATGTAATGATAGGATAGGATATGATATTATTTGTATGACAAAATCTGCTTTTGGCTCTTTAGATAAAACTATGGGATATAAAAACCGGGGAATGTTTATATGCTTACGCAAACCTACCAAACTCGCAAAGCGCAATTATAGATTATATAAATAACAGTTTTACTTTTGTTTCAGAAGAAGCATGGCGCTACATTGGCTGGCTGGACAAAGACCAAACCGGAGCCTTACGCCGCTACCCATACGAGTGGGGGTTAAAGAACTGAATGCAGCGTGTAATGAGGGTTTTGAGAAGACTAAAACGCAAGCTTACCGAGCCCGACAAGCGGGAAAAACTATGACGAGGTGAGCGGAGACATAAAACAAAGCTGATATGAAAGCGACATAAGTCCTCTCGACTCCGCTCGAGAACCGTGATTTGATTTTTCCCGCTTTCCTCTCGGCTCCGTCTATCTGCCAACTACAGGTTTGTAAACCGAACTAGCAGGCGCCGCTGATTAATAACTATAATTAGTGCGGATATTTTTAATTACGACGCCTAATTTTGATTGATATTTGTATCTATCATCATCAATCATAATAATTATGAAGGATCAGCGTGCTATAATTAGTCGCAGATTTTATGCAGTGGACGGCTTTCAACTTTAGGAATGAAAAATCTTCTCCCTAAACCTCCTGGCGAGTTTTACTTTGTTTCCGTTGGTAAGTAGAATTGTATAATCACCGTGCGACACCGGCTCTATTTCCTTTATCTTTTCGATGTTTACTATGTATGACCGGTGAGTACGTTTAAATTTAGCCGGGTTGAGCCCCTCTTCAATGCTGTTCATTGTTGCGCGTAGTAAATATTTTTCACGCTCTGTATTCAACTCCACATATTTTTCCTGCGCGGATATAAAGTAAATGTCATCAGGCTTTACAAAAAAGTATTTGGAGTTTTTGCTCACAAGAAATTTATCTTTAAATCTATTGCCCTGTCGCAGCTCCGTAATAATTTTTTGCAGGTCATTGTTTGATCTGTTCTTAGGTTCCAGCAACTTTGTTGCTCGTTGAAATGCTTTCTCGAATCTCGGAGGGTCAAAAGGCTTTAACAAATAATCAACCGCTTCAAGATCAAAAGCATTAATAGCATATTGATCAAATGCCGTAACAAAAATAACCACGGGCATATTTTTAACGCCAACAGCTTCAACGACTTCTAATCCTTTCAGTTTAGGCATTTGTATATCCAGGAAAACCAGGTCCGGTTTTTCTTCATCAATAATTCTAACGGCGTCTATCCCGTTACAGGCTTGTAAAATATTACCGACATTTTCTTTGTCATTTAAAAGCGAAACAATCTTTTCCCTGGCTGCCGGTTCGTCATCTGCAACCAGAATGTTGAGTTTTTTAATCATGCTTCTTCACCAATCTCAAACGGGATAATTATTTTTATTGTAACACCGCCCTGCAAGTTCTCCCGGAGAGTTAAAGATCCTTTCCCGTCATATAGTTTTTCAAGTCTTTCTTTCATATTTGAAAGGCCGACACCTTTATTAAAATAATCACTTTCATCGTTATTGATGCCGGGACCATCGTCCTCAATTGAAATGATCAAATTATTCGCACTTACCAGGCTGGTTATCGTAATATTTACCTTTTCGTTTTCTTCAATACCGAATTTAATAGAGTTCTCAACAAACGGCTGAAACGTAAACCACGGAATCAATGCAGAATGTGCCTCGCTGTCAATATTAAATTTCACGTTTAACTTTTCGCGATACCTTGCCTTCATTATATCTAAGTACAAATTGGTAAGTTTGATCTCCTCATTAAAGGTATGTTTTTCGTTTTTTATTGTTGTAAATGAACTTCGCAGCAAGTCGCTCAAGTTTGCAATCAGTGTATCAGCTGCCTTTGGATTATTATACATCTCGGATGAAATCATATTTAACGTGTTGAATAAAAAATGCGGGTTAAGCTGATTTTGTAAATTAGATAACTGCGCTTTTGTTAACTGTTTTTCGAGGTCGGCGGCTTTTAATTTTTCTTTCTGTTTTTCCTTGTATGCGTTCACAAAATATACTACAGCGTAAACCAACCAGAATACAATAAACTGCTTTTGGTATTCCATGAGGAGACGCAAATGAAATATTCCGGGGTCGTAATTACCCATATCCAGTAAGGGATATATCGCCGCCCGGCTAACCGTCATAAGAAGTGTATGCGTTACACCGAATACAACGGACGCAAACAAATAAATCGGAAGAGAATAGAATATATTTGTTAACCTGATTGGGTGTTTATTGAACAATCCAAGAAGAAGAGGCAAAGGAATTATAGTTGTAAGCGATCCCGTCATTTCATTCACGAAAGGATATATGAACTCTACGTTTTCATCGTATATACTTTTTTCAGTTACTATGATGCTGAAATTCAAAAGCCCGATAACAAAGAGAATGATGAATATGTAGATCCATTTTCGGAACTCAATATCATTTGTAAATACATTCATATTAGAAAATATTGTTTATGTTCAGCATATTGATCTGTGTCTGTTTTTACGAATATTATCTTTACCTGTTATCATAACTTTTGTTTTTCTTTGCTACTTACAGACTTGAATGTTAAAAGTGTAAAAAGACATTTGCCACTAAGTCACGAACCTACCTATCGGCAAACAGAGGCACAAAGGATATTATACTTAGAAACCGGGAATTTTACTTTTATAAATATTGCCCTTCTTCGTGCCTTCGAGGCTTCGTGGCTGAATAGTAAATAAATATTTAACTCCATTCTAAATTTATTGATTTATCCCATCGCTATTGCAGCCTGGTAATCCATTTGGTGCACAAATAAAACCCGCCTACGACAAATAGCGAAGTTAAAGCAAACGCTAATCCTATCTTGACCGTCACATTCGGAAAATAAGATTAATCAGAGAAATAAAATGATAAAAAAAGAACGAAGGCACGAAATTGACTGGTTGAGGGTAATCGCATTTTATGTACTAATATTGTATCATGCCGGAATGTTGTTTGTACCGTGGGGCTGGCACGTAAAAAATCCCGAAACATCCGAGTGGTTCGAAACTTGGATGGCTTTTTCGAGCCAGTTTCGTCTGCCTCTTTTATTTATTATTTCCGGCATCGGTGTTTATTATGCCTTGGGCTTTAGAAGCGGTTGGACATTTATAAAAGAACGTAATCGCAGGCTGTTGATCCCGCTGCTTTTCGGTATGCTGGTTATTGTTCCACCGCAAATCTATTTTGAACGTATCTCGAACGGTATTGAGTTTGCCGGTTATTTCGATTTCTACAAAACAGTTTTCGAACTTATACCGTATCCGGCCGGAGGTAGTTTTAGCTGGCATCACTTATGGTTCCTTCCATACATTTTTGTTTATTCACTTTTATGTTTGCCGTTGTTTCTATTTTTAAGAAGTGAGCGTTCTAAAAAGCTAAAGGAAAAGATGCTTCGATGCTTTTCACGCCCCGGATTTATTTATCTCCTCGGTGTTCCGCTGCTTGCAATACATTATTTGTTATCATGGCAATTTCCCACGACGCATGCACTTATTAACGATTGGTGTAATTTCACTTACTCGCTTGTGTTCTTCTTGTTTGGATTTCTTTTTGTATCTGTTCCGGGATTATGGGATGTAATTGAGCAACAAAGGAAAGTATCCTTTAAAATTTCATTGGTGCCTTTGTTTGTTCTGGTTTTCTTTGTTTGGGGCCCGGGACTTGAGTTATTTGATGAACAAGCCGAATCATTCTTTTTTATTTACGGGTTTCTGAAAATTACCTTTGTAACGACATGGCTGCTGACTATTATAGGGTACAGCCGGAGGTTATTTAATAAACCCGGCAAACTTTTGAGCTATGCCAGTGAATCGGTTTACCCTTTTTATATACTTCATCAAACTATTACAATTACAGCGGGACACTATTTAGCGTCCTGGCAAATAGGAATAGTTTCGAAATTTATCGTGGTTGTTATTATCACTTTCGCAGGCTGCTTTATCATTTATGAACTACTAATAAAACGGTTTAATATTACAAGACTATTATTCGGATTGAAACCTTTAAGGAAATTGAAAAAGATACAAAATGAGCCACGTGAAGAAATACTTGCTGCGAGTAAAGAATAATAAAACTGTAAAACTCTCCCTGAATTAATTTCATAAGTTTATTCATTTACATATTTATGTAAAATTATTTTCGTGAGCGTTGGCAATTATAAATTTCCTATAATTGCTATTCATTATTCTGAGGATGTTATGAAAGTAATGCTCTTACTCGCGCAAGGTTTCGAAGCTTACGAAGCTGCAGTATTTACGGATGTATTCGGATGGAACAACGACGAAATCGGTGAGCAACCAGTCGAACTTGTTACCGTTGGCCTGCGCGATAAAATAAAATGTACATGGAATTTTACCGTAATACCGGAAATGCTGCTTAAGGATATTGACTTAAACGACTTCGACGCCCTTGCAATTCCCGGCGGATTTGAAGAAGCCGATTTTTACGAAGACGCCTACAGTGAAGAGTTCCTTGATGTTATCAGACATTTCGATGACAAACAGCAGCCCGTATCGTCGGTATGTGTTGGTTCTTTACCAATTGGTAAAAGCGGTATACTAAAAGGACGCTACGGCATTACTTATCATCAAAGCGGCGGTAAGCGAATAAAACAGATGGAAAGTTTTGGCGTTAATATTGCAGAAGAACTTTTCGTTGTTGATAAAAATGTTGTTACGTGTTCAGGTCCTGCAAATGCCTTGGAAGCAGCATTTAAACTCCTGGAGATGTTAACAAGCAAGGAGAATGTTGATAAAGTAAAAGCTGCAATGGGATTTTAGAACAAGCAGAAACGCCACGAAGGCTGGAAGGCGCAAAGGTATTTTAACAAAAGGGATTACCACCTGTAATTGTTTCTTTTTATTGAATCTTCTTAGAGTCTTGGAGACTTTGTGGCAATTATTTTTAGTTAATTACAGTCATAATTCAGACATTTAACCACAGTGAGTAATTAATGAGCACAGATTACAATTCAAAACCGGTAAATGAAATGCGGCGTAAAGACCGTGGAAAAGATGATGAATGGATAAAACAATATTTACACGAAGCTCCATTTGCATTCATTTCAACTGCTGCTAAAGATCAACCATTCATAAACACAAATACATTCGTCTATGATGAAGATAACAACTGCATTTATTTCCATACGTCCTCGCACGGCAGGCTAAAACATAATATCGAACAAAACAACAAAGCATGCTTGAGTGTAGCTGAAATGGGCAGGCTGCTGCCGGCTAAAGTTGCCCGAGAATTCAGCGTTGAGTACAAAAGCGTTGTAGTATTCGGCAATATCAAAATCATTGATAACACGGATTCCGCAAAAGAAGCCCTGCAAAAATTGAACGATAAATACTTTCCTCACCTGGAACCGGGAAAAGATTATAGACCAATTACTGATGAAGAAGTTAAGGGTGTTACCACTTATCAACTATCAATAGAGAGCTGGAGTGGAAAACAAAAGGCCGAGTCTTCCGATTTTGAAGACGCATTTTACTATCCAAAACTATAATTTAATCGTACACCTGCGCGGCTTTATAATTTGCTTCAAAATTCATTTGAATAAATCACTCGTAATGTTAAAGTAATAAACCCTCCAATAACTTTATATTCACACAAGTATTTAAATAAACTACTGGAAAAAATTGACATGCAACCATTTCGCAAAAGAAATCACTAATAATATTTATACGTATATCTCAATGAAAAAAATTGTTGATTTAATTAATATTACAGCGTTCCTCTTAAATAACGATGAGAGATACTTTCTCCCGCTTTATAGAAAATACACCCCAATGTTATATCAGTTTTTGTTAAAATCACTAAACAGCAACCACTACATAGTTGAAGAGATTATCCAGGAAACTTGGGTTCGTGTTATTCAAAACCTTACCACATTTAAATGGAGATCTTCTTTTAAAACATGGCTTTTCGGAATTGCTATTAATATTAAGAAAGAATTTTTACGAGAGAATTCTTCTATTAAGAACGAATACTTTCAATTAAATCCAATTCCTGATAATGGGTATAAGCCTGATAGTATTGATCTCGATAAAGCAATGGCTACGTTACCCGAAGGATATAAAAATATCTTTATACTTCATGATGTTCAGGGATTTAAACACCGTGAAATTGCCGAAATACTTGGCATTGAGATAGGAACAAGTAAAAGCCAGCTCTCACGCGCACGCTCAGCAATGAGGAAATTTTTAACAGAGAAGAATTAAGAGGAGCAATCATGGACTCAAGAATGAAAGGTTTAGGTAAACAGATTAATGATCCGTTTCCTATCCCATTACAGTTAGAATATAAGGTAATTCTAAAACTACGGGACCTGGGACTACTTAATAATAAAAAATATTTCTCTGTTGTTTCACTAAAAATAAGCTTTGCTATTCTTTTAATTTTTATCGGAACTCTTATTGGTTACACACTTAATAGCGGTATTACAGGGTTTGCACAATCAACCTATGATTCTAAATACGTTTTGTTGCTTTATAACAATAATAATTTAACCGGAACGGAATCAGAAAGAGTGACCAATTATTCAGCCTGGGTGAGAAAATTAGCTGCCGAACAAAAGGTGGTTTCGGGAGAGAAACTTAGAAGTACGGGATTTCTTTTGTCGAGTTCAGGAATTTCCTCAAAAGCATCCGGTGATTCTATATATGTTAATCCGCGTACAATGAGTGGTTATTTTGTAATTCAAGCAAATAATTATGAGGAAGCATTAATAATCGCGAAATCCTGTCCGCATATTAAATACGGTGGAAAAATAGAAGTAAGGGAAATTACAAAGCTAAATAACACAAATATTTGAGGGGTGTATGAAGAAATTATTATTCACATTTTTAAGCTTAGTTATTCTATTGAATCATAAAAGTATACTATCCCAAAGCAATCAAGATGATTTGAACCTACGTGCTTATGGCGTCAAGATTTATGTTTCCGACTTAAAATCCGCTGAAGAGTTTTACGTCGATAAAATTGGATTCAGAATAAAATCATACCACCATGAATCCAACATTATTGAACTTCAAAATGAATCATCAAAACTTTGGCTTGTCCAAACGGAAAAAATTAATTTCTCCGAATACCCGGATGAAGCTCAAACGAGTTTAGCAATACAGGTAAATGATATTCATTATACTTATGAAAAGTGGAAAACAAAGGGTGTTGAAATAATAAGTTCCATTGATACCGTAGGAATTGGACTGGCTGCGAACTTCAGAGATCCTTTTGGAAATGTGCTGTCGATTGTTCAACAAACGGTTGGAAATGTAGAAAAAATAAATGGACCTCGTATTTACAATTACGGTTATTATTTTTCGGATATCCCTGCTGCACGGAAATTATTTGTAGAGAAATTAAAGTTTGGTGTGCGAACGGAAAAATATTTTCCACCTGCACTTCCTTTGGCAAACTGGGATAACTCATTCGGCTTTATGCTTCACATGAAGAAAAATCTGAAACCATCGGATGCCAAATATAAAACCGATACAAAAGTTAGTATAGTTTTTGCGACTGATGATATTGGATCCGCTTTTAACTATTTCAAAGAAGCGGGAATCGAAATTCACGAAAAAGAACCTCATGAAAATATATTCGGTAAATATTTTGCATTTATTACAAAAGAGGGAGTTGTTTCAGAGTTATTACAACCAATCCCATAGTAGTCGGGTTTTCATTATAAGAATTATGCTTCTCCAAAGCATCGTTTATAGAAGAAATCCTGCACTTGACAAGGCAACATATCTATATTATATTTCAAGTGACCATTTAGTCACATATTTATTGAATTAATTTGGATATAGTATTTAAAGCGTTATCTGACCCGGGAAGAAGAAAGATGCTGGATATCATAAAAAGCAATCCCGGAATTACGGTAAACGAACTTACCGGGTATTTCGAGTATTCACGTTTCGGGGTAATGAAGCATCTAAAAATCCTGGAGCGGGCAGAGCTGTTTACTTTTGTACGCGACGGTAAGTATAAAAAAATGTATATAAAT
>JANQLA010000065.1 GCA_028280855.1 Melioribacteraceae bacterium | reverse complement strand
TTCGATTGACATAAAAAACAAAATTCTGTTTGGAGACCATAAGCATTATACTTTGAAAGAAATCCAGACAATACGCAAAAAGTTTTATGAAGCTAATACGCATTCGGTGTTAACAACACAAAAAGATGCGGTTAAATTAAATAGTTTTTCGAGAGAACTGGATGACATAGATATATTCTATCTTAAGATAGAATTGAAGATCGAAAACGAAGATGACTTTAAGAAAAGTCTGCTAAATGTTTTTAACTAATTAATCTAATAACAAACAACTTATTTATTTTGGAGGTGGCTTAATGGCTAAGAAACAAGCACCAAAATATGTTTATTTTTTCGGTGGGAAAGAGGCTGAAGGTAAAGCCGAAATGAAAAACCTATTAGGCGGTAAAGGTGCAAACCTTGCTGAGATGGTTAATATTGGAATCCCTGTCCCAGCCGGTTTTACAATTACCACGGAAGTATGCACATATTTTTACGATAACAAGAAGAAATACCCGAAAGAATTAAAAGACCAGGTTACAAAAGCTCTTGCTAAAACTGAAAAAATTATGGGAGCTAAATTCGGTGATTCTAAAAATCCATTACTCGTTTCGGTTAGAAGTGGTGCGCGTGCGTCAATGCCCGGTATGATGGATACTATTCTTAATCTTGGTTTGAATGATACTACTGTTGAAGCGATGATCAAGAAAACGGATAACCCTCGCTTTGTATATGATTCATACAGAAGATTTGTTCAAATGTACGGCGACGTTGTGCTGGGCTTACAGCCTGTCGATAAAAAAGATCGCGATCCTTTCGAAGTTATTATTGAAAAGATGAAAGAAGAAAAAGGCATCGAATACGACACAGACCTAACTGCCGATGATTTAAAGAAACTTGTAGAGCTATTCAAAGCCGAAATCAAAAAGGTAACCGGACATGACTTTCCTTCGGACCCAATGGAACAACTCTGGGGCGCGGTTGGTGCAGTATTCCATTCGTGGAATAATGAAAGAGCTATTGTTTACAGAAAATTAAACGACATACCGGTCGAGTGGGGAACTGCAGTTAACATTCAGTCCATGGTGTTCGGTAATATGGGCGAAGATTCTGGTACCGGTGTTGCGTTCACGCGTGATCCTGCCTCGGGCGAAAATGTATTTTACGGTGAATACCTATTCAACGCGCAAGGTGAAGACGTTGTTGCAGGAACAAGAACTCCCCTTCCGATTGCCGATCTTAAAAAAGATAATGTAAAGCTCTACCGCGAGCTTGACGGATACAGGAAGACACTTGAGAAACATTACAAGGATATGCTCGACATAGAGTTTACAATTCAACAAGGTAAACTTTGGATGCTGCAATGCCGTGTTGGTAAAAGAACTGGATTTGCAGCAATCAAAATTGCCGTAGATATGGTTCGACAAAGATTGATTAGCAAAGAAGAAGCGATTATGCGAATCGATCCAGACCAACTCAATCAGTTATTAAGACCAATCTTTGATGCCAGCGAAAAAACAAAAGCAATTAAAGAAGGAAACCTGTTGACAAAAGGCTTAAACGCAGGCCCGGGTGCTGCTACGGGTAAGGTAGCTTTTACTGCCCACGATGCCGAAGTTATGGCCGAGAAAGGCGATTCGGTTATTCTTGTACGAATTGAAACATCGCCCGAAGATATCAAAGGCATGAATGCATCTGAAGGTATTTTAACTGCTAAAGGCGGAATGACATCGCATGCTGCTTTAGTTGCCCGTCAAATGGGTAAAGTTTGCGTTGCGGGAGCCGGTGCGTTAAATATCGATTACCAAAAAGGAAAAATGACTGTTGAAGGTAAAGATGTTGTTATCAAAGAAGGCGATTACATATCAATCGACGGAACAACAGGAGAAGTTATCAATGGTGAAATTCATACTAAACCATCAGAAGTTGTACAGGTTCTGCTAACGAAAGAACTTAAAGCCGAAAAGTCGGTTGTATATAAAACCTACAAGGATTTAATGTCCTGGGCAGATAACATAAGGGAAATGAAGGTTAGAACTAATGCCGATCAGCCGGATCAATCTGAAAACGCGATCTCCTTTGGCGCCGAAGGTATTGGGCTTTGCAGAACAGAGCATATGTTTTTCGGCGGTGAAAGAATATTGGCAGTTCGCGAAATGATTCTTTCAGATACCGTTGAAGGCCGTAGAAAGGCATTGGCGAAAATCCTGCCGTACCAGAGGAAAGACTTCGCCGGAATATTCAAAGTAATGGCCGGTAAGCCGGTTACAATTAGAACGCTTGATCCGCCATTGCATGAGTTCCTGCCTCATACAAAACAAGAAATGAAAGAAGTAGCCGATGCTCTGAAAATTCCCGTAAAGAAAGTTCAGGAAAGATTGGAAGCATTACATGAGTTTAACCCGATGCTCGGCTTCCGCGGATGCCGTTTAGGTGTTAACTACCCTGAAATTATTGAGATGCAGGCACGGGCAATCTTTGAAGCTGCAGTTGAGGTTGCTAAAAAAGGAATAAAGGTATATCCCGAAATTATGATTCCGTTAGTTGGTCATGTAAACGAATTAAAAATGCAGGAATCTGTTGTGCGCAAAGTTGCCGCTGAAGTATTCAAAGCAAAAGGCAAAAAGGTTAACTACCTCGTTGGAACAATGATCGAACTTCCGCGCGCTGCTTTAACAGCTGATGAAATCGCTGAAGTAGCTGAATTCTTTAGCTTTGGCACAAATGACCTTACTCAAACAACGTTCGGCTTGTCGAGAGACGACGCTGGAACATTCTTACCGGCATACATTGAGAATGAAGTGTTACCGCGAGATCCGTTTGAAGCATTAGATCAAACCGGAGTCGGCCAATTAGTTGAGATGGGCACTGTTAAAGGTCGCAACGTAAAACCAAAACTTAAAGTAGGTATTTGCGGCGAGCACGGCGGTGAGCCTAGCTCAATCGACTTCTGTCATAGAACCGGACTGGATTATGTTAGCTGTTCCCCGTTCAGGCTTCCGATTGCAAGACTTGCGGCAGCGCGGGCTTCATTACTTAATCCAAGAAAAGCCATTAAGAAAGCGCCTGCTAAAAAGAAAGCAAAAGCTAAAAAGTAATAATTATTCGGGCGGCGGTTTTACAATGCCGCCCTGTTTGTTAATGAAGTATTGATGTAAAGGAGAAATCATGAAACTATCGGATTTCAAGTATAACCTGCCTAAAACCGTAATTGCGAAGTTTCCCGCCGAACCAAGGGACTCCGCAAGAATGATGGTTTTGGACAGGAGCAACGAATCTGTTGAACACAAAGAATTTGCAGATGTTGTCGATTATATGTCTAAAGGTGACGTACTGGTTGTAAACGAAACTAAAGTAATGCAAGCACGGCTCTTCGGCAAAAAGGAAAGAACAAATGCCAAAATAGAAGTATTTGTTTTAAGAGAATTAAACAAAGAAGAAAATATATGGGATGTTATTGTTGATCCGGCAAGAAAAGTTCGTATCGGTAACAGAATTTATTTTAATGAGAATCTTTGGTGCGAAGTAATTGATAATACAACTTCCCGCGGAAGAACCGTTCGTTTTAACGAAGATGCCGGAGACATCTTCGAGGCTATTGAAAATATCGGACAAACTCCGCTTCCTCCTTATATAAAAAGAGATGTAGTAGATAAAGATCGTGATAGCTATCAATCTATTTTTGCGAGGTATGACGGTTCGGTTGCGGCACCTACTGCATCATTACACTTTACGCCTGAATTAATTAAGAAGGTTAAGAAAAAAGGAATAAAAGTAGCCACGGTAATTCTTCACATCGGACTTGGAACTTTCAGGCCCGTTGAGGTGGAAGATCTTACCAAGCATAAGATGGATTCGGAGTATTTCGAAATTCCAAATGAATCTGCAGAGATCATAAATAAAGCGATTGAAAAGAAGAAAAATATCTTCGTGGTTGGAACAAGTACCACCCGTGCGCTCGAAAGTAGTGTTACGGCCGAAGGCTATGCCAAACCAAATTTCGGTTGGACCGACAAGTTCATTTTCCCGCCTTATGAATTTAAGATAGCTACACGGTTAATAACAAACTTTCACCAGCCTGAATCAACGTTGCTAATGTTATCGGCCGCTTTTGCAGGTTACGATTTTGTAATGAAAAGTTATAAAAAAGCAATTAAAGAAAAATATAGAATGCTGAGTTACGGTGATGCAATGCTGATAATATAATATGAAATGTTATGCAATAATACCGTCCGGCGGCAGCGGATTGCGAACTTCGCACAAAACTCCGAAGCAGTACATGAGGTTCGGTAACAAAGAACTTATCGTTTATACTTTGGAGGTTTTTCAAAAGTGCGAAGAAATAGACGAAATTGTTATAGCTGCCCGGCCGGGGTATTTTAATCTTTTACACAACATAAAAGAAAAGCATTCATTAAAAAAAATTTCAGGCATTGTAGAAGGCGGTGCTGAAAGACAGCACTCTGTTTATAATTCCTTAAAATTTCTAAACGCCTCTGCCGAAGATCTTGTTGCCGTCCACGATGCAGCTCGTCCAATGCTGCCGCAAAAAGTTTTAAAAGAAGCAATAAATTCTGCAAAAATTTTCGATAGTGTAGTTGTAGCGATAAACGCAAAAGATACAATGTTTAACGGCCGGGAGAACGTCGATTCATACATTAACAGAGAAAATATTTTTTATGCACAGACGCCACAGGTTTTCAGATACCATATTCTAATGGATGCGATGCAGAAAGCAGAAAAGAATAATTTTTTAGGAACAGATGAATCGATGCTGGTTAAGAACGCATTTTATGATGTTAAGATTGTTAGTGGATCTTCATTGAATTTTAAGATTACAACGGATGAAGACATAGAACTATTCGACGCTTTGATAAAAAAAGAGTTGAGGTAAATTATTTTTGTTTATCGTTATTATAATGTATAATTTTGTTAAAAATCTGGGAATATAAATGCTCAACTTGCTCGTAATTCTTGTCCTTAGCTATCTGGTAGGCTCAATTCCTACAAGCATTATTTTAAGTAAAGTTGTTCGCGGAATAGATATCAGGGATCATGGCAGCGGTAACGCCGGCGGTTCCAACGTATTTCGTGTTCTCGGCTGGAAGTACGGAATACTTACAATTGTGCTTGATGCGCTTAAAGGTGCAATAGCCGTAATACTAATTTCCAGGTTATACTTTGGAAGCTTTCCGTTTCCAAACGCTACTCCTTTCGATGATTTT
>JANQLA010000064.1 GCA_028280855.1 Melioribacteraceae bacterium | reverse complement strand
GTAAGGTTTCAAAAAGATTTAGCTGAAAACCAAAATGAAAATTTAACCGATATTAAAACTATTCAAACAAATTAAAGGAGCACAAAATGAGCGCTGTTGAAGTATTAGGTAAAACATTGGAAGTGGATGCAGACGGTAACCTTGCAAACCGAGCCGACTGGACAGAAGATATTGCAAAAGAGTTTGCCAGAATGGAAGGAATAGAAGAACTAACCGACAGGCATTGGCTTGTTATCAATTTTATGCGCAAAGTATTTGATGAAAAGGGAGATGCGCCGTCAATAAGAAGACTTACAAAAGAAAGCGGCGTTGATACAAAAGAGCTTTACTCTTTATTCCCGAAAGGTCCTGCAAAAAAAGCTGCTAAAATTGCCGGTCTACCCAAACCTAAAGGATGTATCTAAAATATTAATTAAACGAACTAAAATTTTAGGAGAAATATAATGGCAGACGCAATAGAGAAAGTATCGATAATTGTTTCCAAGGGTTCTTTGGAAGGCGTATACCCGGCACTAATTATGGCAAACGGTGCGCGAATGGAAGGTATTGAGGCCGATCTGTTTTTCACATTTTTCGGAATGGATGGAATAATTAAAAAACGAATGAACAACTTAAAGGTAGCTACAGTTGGTAATCCCGGAATGCATATGCCTACTGTAATTGGAGCGCTTCCGGGCATGTCGGCATTCGCAACTAAAATGATGTCAAAAAAGATGGACGAGTTGGATATTCCTCCGGTTGGCGAATTTATTGAAATGATTCATGATGCCGGTGGTGAACTTTATGCATGTAAAGCATCGGTAGATATGTTTGGCTTAACTATGGAGGACTTTTGTCCGCAGGTAGAGGATATAATTTCCGTTGGCCAGTTTTATGAAAGATCGGTTAATGCTAAAATTATATTCACGTAAAAATTTTTCTGAATAACACGCTGAAGGTTTCCTAATATGATTAAAAACATGTTCGATATTAAGTTAAAGAAAGAAGAGATTGCTTTGGCCACAATGAAGCGTGTTAATATTAAGACATGTTTGAAAAAACAAATCTTGAGATGAATCCACAAACTAACAAGGTAAAATTCTTACAAGATCTTTTGAGGGCTAGTGAAACCTTTAGATTAAATTAGAAATTTGTCATCGACAGTTAAAAGTAAAGTACGCATTTAATTAAAAATAAAGGGCATCTTGCGTGATGCCCCTTTTTTCTCCTTCCAAGGTATAGTCTAATCGATTTTTGCCGACCACGTGCGCAGCGCATCAATAAGCTGTTTCATAGAATTAATCATATCTGCTTGTTTTTCTTCATCAATGTCAGACAAAATCTCTTCATGCAGCTTAATGTGATTCGCATTCACATTTCTTAGAAAAGGTTCACTGGTACTTGTTAAGGTTACGATGACGTTCCTTTTGTCATACGGGTCGGTTTTTCTTTTAATGAACTTTTTCTTTTCGAGAGAAGTAAGAATATGCGTAATTCTTCCCGGGGTCAGGTTCATTAAAATCGAAATTGTTTTGATTGTCAAAGAATTCGTTTTGGTGAAAAGTCGTAAGCATTTGAATTCTGCAGGGGTTAAATTAAAAAGTGAAGCAAAATAATTTTCTTTATCGTTGCATGTTTTGGCAAGCTCGCAGGTTAAATCGGCCATCATCTCTGCGAGGTTTTCTTTATTAGAATTGGTTTCCACAAATAATTCCAAAATCTTTTACGGTCTAAAATAATTTTTTATTATAGGATACACAAGTATTTTTATTAGGAGCTAAGGTGTTATTTAAATAAGCATTCATAACAATTCATGCATGTAAAGCAGAAAAATTGTAAAACTCTGTTTTATAAAAATCAGTAAGTTTACAGTTAATTTTTTTTCGAGAAAATATGAATACAACCAAAGTTGATATACAAGGATTACTGGTTATAGAACCGAAGGTTTTTGCTGACGAAAGGGGTTATTTTTATGAATCGTACAACGCCGGGAGATATAATGAAGCCGGGATGCCGCTCAATTTTTACCAGGATAATGTCTCCAAATCCGTTAAAGGAACAATACGCGGTTTGCATTACCAGGTAGGTGAGAATGCCCAAGGGAAACTGGTATCTGTGCTTAAAGGAAGCGTGCTGGACGTGGCTGTTGATATTCGTTCCGGTTCACCCACGTTTGGCAGGTATTATTCAGTGGAATTATCCGAGCATAATAAAAAACAGCTTTGGATTCCCAAGGGATTTGCCCACGGCTTTTCTGTGCTTTCGGACGAAGCGGTTTTCCATTACAAGTGCACCGCGTCGTATGATCAGCCTAATGAAAAATGCATTAGGTATGACGATGAACAATTGGCGATCGATTGGAAAATTGAGCAGCCGATCGTTTCACCGAAAGATTTAGCCGGAGTTTGCTTTAAAGATATTGATAAAGATTTTGTATACTGATATTCAGGAGGAATGATGAAATTAGCAGTTATTGGAAGCGGTTATGTTGGATTAGTTTCGGGAACATGCTTTGCCGAGATGGGAAACGATGTAATATGCGTTGATAACAGTCCGGATAAATTAGCTAAACTGGAAAACGCTGAGGTTCCGATTTATGAACCGGGCTTGGAAATTCTTTTCTACCGAAATATTGCAAAGAAGCGATTAACATTTACCGGTGATTTAAAACAAGCCGTGTTGAACTCGGAAATAATATTTTTATGCTTACCAACGCCGCAGGGAGAAGACGGATCAGCGGATTTGCAATATGTAATGAAAGTAGCGGATGATATAGGAAAAATTCTTAAGGAAGAAAGCACGAATGAGTTCAAAATTATTGTAAACAAAAGTACGGTACCTGTAGGCACATGCGCTAAAGTAACCGGGATAATTGCTTCGCACGGTGTTACAAATTACGAGGTTGTTTCAAACCCGGAATTTCTTCGCGAAGGTTTTGCAGTGGAAGATTTTATGAAACCGGATAGAATAGTTATAGGCGCGAAATCTGAAAATGTTTTCAAAAAGCTGAAAGTGCTTTACGATGCATTTGTGCGGCAAGGCAATCCGATAATCGAAATGAACCCGGAGAGCTCTGAAGTTACAAAGTACGCGGCAAATTCTTACCTCGCCATGCGGATTACATATATGAATCAACTAGCTAATTTTTGTGAGAAAGTCGGTGCAAATGTTGATTTGGTTAGGAAGGGAATGGGAACCGATACACGTATCGGCAAGCGGTTTTTATTCCCCGGGGTCGGCTACGGCGGATCATGCTTCCCTAAAGATGTTAATGCACTTATCAAAACATCCATTGATAATGATTCCGAAATGGAATTGCTAACTTTGGTAGATAAACTGAACAAAAAACAAAAACTGGTTCTAGTCAATAAAGTATTGGATCATTTCAACAATGATATCAATGGAAAAACATTTGCCGTTTGGGGGCTCGCCTTTAAACCGAATACCGATGATATGCGAGAGGCACCGTCTATAGTTATTATAAACAAATTATTGGAGCATGGCGCCAAGGTAAAAGCATATGACCCTGAAGCAATCGAAAATGCGAAATATTATCTTGGAGCCAAAATTGAATATGCTTCGAACCAGTACGACTGCTTAAAAGATGCCGATGCTTTGCTTCTACTAACGGAATGGAATGAATTTAAAAATCCTGATTTGCAGCACGTTAAAGCCGAGCTAAGCAGTCCCGTAATATTCGACGGACGAAATATCTACAACAGGCGCAGAACAAAAGAAGCGGGTTTTTATCATTACAGCATTGGAAAAATAACTATAACACCCGAGTAAACAATATAGTTATTTGCCGATTATTTCTTCGTAGTATTTAACGTACTTCGGGATAATAATTTCTTTATTGAATTTCTTGTGCGCTCGCGTTCGCGAATTAGCCGAGAATACTTTATACTTCCTCTCGTTCATGAGCAGGTCAATAGTGTATTTGGCCATACGGCTTACATCACCGATTTCTGCAATGTAACCTGTTTCATTGTGACGAATTAACTCAGGTAATCCGCCAACGCTAGAGCTTACTACTGGTACGCCGCATGCCATTGCTTCCAAAGCAGATAATCCAAAGCTTTCCGACTGCGACGGCATTAAAAACAAGTCGCTTGCATTCAGTAGTTCGGTGAGGCCGTCTTGTTTCCCTAAAAATTTAACATCGTTTGTTAAATCTAATTCGCGTGTCAGTCGTTCGCATTCGGATCTGTCGGGACCGTCGCCTATAAGAATCAGCTTAACCGGTACAACATCTTTTACTTCTTTTACTACACGTATTGCATCTGATACTCTTTTAACAACGCGGAAATTTGATGTGTGCACAAGTACTCTTTCACCGTTCGGAGCTATGTGGTTTCGGAAAGTTTCGTTTGTTCCCGGTTTAAACAAATCGGTATCTATAAAATTATAAATTACGTTTATATCTTTACAGATGTCGTAGTTGGTAAGAGTTTTTTCTTTAAGATATCTTGATACGGCTGTTACGCCGTCGCTTTCCTCTATACTGAATTTAACGAGCGGTAGGAATGAAGGCTCCAATCCTACAAGTGTTATATCGGTTCCGTGCAGTGTTGTAATTAGCTTAATATCGGAGCTGCTTTTCTTTAAAATCTGTTTAGCAAAATAAGCGCTTATAGCGTGAGGAATAGCGTAATGAACATGAAGTATATCAAGTTTTTCGTATTCAATCACTTCCAGCATTTTGCTTGTTAACGCAAGGCTGTATAAGCTATGTTCAAAGAGCGGGTAGTTGCTCATTTCAACTTCGTGATAAAAAATATTTTCGTAAAAATGCGTAAGACGATGAGGAAATGCATAGCTTATAAAATGCACCTGGTGACCAAGCATGGCAAGTTCTTTTCCGAGTTCGGTAGCTACCACACCACTGCCGCCGTATGTAGGATAACAAGTAATTCCGATTTTCATAGATAATTCTTTGTAAATTTATTGTGGCAAATATGTTATTAACAATAAATAAAGTTAACAAAAATTGATGTAAGAACGGTTACAATATGAGTAAAAATCAAGAACTTATTAGCTCGCTTGTAATTGGATCATCTGTTATGGATGCAATCCGGTATTCCGATAGAATGGAGAAAAAACCCGGCGGAATATATTATACCGTTTTACGGCTGGCGAGTATCTGCTCTAAGAAAGATACAGTGCAATTATTGACGAATTATGATAAGAATTCATTTAACTTATTCGAACCGGTATACAAAAAAGTAAGAATGAAGTACTCGTTTGAGGTAGCAAAAATCAATTCAGTCCAACTTAATGTATGGGATGACGGCGGTCGTTGCGAGTCATTTGACAAAACCCGTCAGGGACTTATACTGCACGATGAAATAGATTACAATGCTTATGATGGAATTCTGATCAACATGATTACAGGCCATGATATAACTCAAGCGCAATTGGAAGAGATACGGAAAGTTTTTAATGGAAAAATTTATTTTGATTTGCACTCATTGTCGCGCGGTTTCGATAAAAATGGTAAACGGGTTCACATGCAAATTCCTCATTCGGAAGATTGGCTTAAATGCATAGATATTCTTCAATGCAACGAAATTGAGCTCTATACTATTTTTAATTTCGATAACGAATTAAAAATAATTAACGCAATTTTTCAGCAAGGTGTAAAAACAATTATAGTCACAAGAGGCGCAAAAGGTTCTACGCTTTATCATAAACAAGATAATAGTGATTTTATAGTCACCAACAAGGACGGTCTTAAAGTTAACTCGATTAATCATGTCGGCTGCGGGGACATTTTTGGCGCGGTATTTTTTTATAATTATATTTTGTTTGATGATTACGAAAGGGCTTTGGAATCGGCAAATAAAGCCGCCGGTAAATCAACGGAGTTTTCGTCATTCGAACAATATGAACAATTAAAATTTCTGTAGCAGATTAAATGATAAAGAAACGCGTTTGCATACTTGGATCAAACGGGATGCTGGGTCAAAGACTCGTATTTTATTACCTGGCTAACCCGCGAGTTGAATTGATGTGCAGCTCATTCGAGGAAGAATCGTTTATCAAGAACGTCGGTTATTTACAAGCCGATATTTCCAGCAAGAAAGATGTGCATAAATTAATTCATGATTTTTATCCCGATTATATTATCAATACCGCCGCTTATACAAACGTCGACGGTTGCGAAACCGAAAAAGAGCTTTCATGGAAAATTAATGTAACGGGAGTTGAAAATATTGCTAAATCTGCTTCTGCTATTGATGCACATTTAATTCATATATCAACCGATTATGTTTTCGACGGGCTCAATGGACCGTACGATGAAAACGCAATGCCAAATCCTATTAGTTCGTATGGTCGTTCAAAACTAGCAAGTGAAAATGTTATAAATTCTACAAGTCTTAAGGCTTCTATTATCCGAACGAATGTATTATACGGGCCTGCAAAATATGGCCGCCCGGATTTTGTTAAATGGGTTGTTTCGTCCCTTAAGTCTAAAAAAAGAATAAATATTGTTACAGACCAAATTAATAATCCGACCTTTATCGATGATTTGGTGCAGGCAATCAATAAGCTGATGGAATTCAATAAGGTCGGACTATACAACATTGGGGGCGAAGAATTTTTATCGCGTTTTGAATTCACGTTACGTATTGCCGACTATTTTAGCCTAGACAAATCTTTAATAAATATAATAGTTACATCCGAGTTAAAACAACCCGCGCCGAGACCACTTAAATCGGGCCTGATTACATTAAAGGCTCAAACCGAACTTGGCTACAAAGCTCAGCGAGTGGATGACACATTCGAGATTATGAAAAAAGAGCTTAACCTGTAATCCATGCAGTTAAAATTATATTACAAAAATGTAAATGCAATAATCGGGTAGAAATAGATCTGGCTGAATTCAGTGAGTGGACATCTTACCAATTAAAGGTGTCGCTAAATACTGAAATAAATGATTGAACCTACAAATAATAACACAATAGTTGCAACTAGTAACGAAATGGCAACTTTGTATTTTAATTGATCTTTGCGAAGATTTGCGTTGTCGATTTTTGAGTTACGTTTTTCATAATCCCCCATTGATGGATCCCATTCATTGCCGGAACCATTGTTGCTGCGGTTGATACTTTTCGATCTTTTTCTTTCCACTAACCTATTTTGGTCGGTTGATGCAGTTTTCATTAAAATTTGTTCTTATTAGCGTCTGCAATAAAAGTATATTTTCCAAACGTCAAAGATAATTAAAACATATTATTTACCTATAATTAAAAATAGTCAGCTAAAAATAATTGTATAATATCAGATAAATAATCTTGTTTCTTTTAAATTATTGCTTTGAAATTCAACATATTTTTCAATACGTATTCACTGAATTATTTTGTTAATTTGGCTTACTACTTATTGACTCGTTAGAGGAGAAACTTTGCATTCCGATATCAGACTATTAGCTGCAATTATGTTCACGGACATTGTGGGTTACACTGCCCTTATGCAAAGCAATGAAAAGAACGCAATATCAATCAGGGAAAAACATCGAAAGGTTTTGGAGAATACGATCCAAAAATTTAACGGGCGCATACTACAATATTATGGTGACGGTACGCTAACTATGTTTGGTAGCGCTGTAGAAGCCGTTAAATGTTCTATCGAAATTCAATCCGAATTTAACAGTGAACCTAAAATACCAGTTAGAATAGGTTTACACCTGGGAGATGTAGTTTACCAGGATGACGGGATCTTCGGAGACGGTGTCAACGTTGCAGCGAGGGTAGAGGCGTTAAGTAAGCCCGGTGCAGTGCTGGTTTCGGAAAAGATTTTTGATGAAATAACAAATCACCCGGACTTAAAAGCAAAATCAGTTGGATATTATTATTTAAAGAATGTGCAGAAACCTCTTCAGCTTTTTACTATCGTTCATCCCGAATTGATTGAGCTAAATAAAAATGAGTTATCACATGCAACCGTTTCCTCAAAGAAAAGTGTTGCCGTGCTTCCTTTTGTAAACATGAGCAATGATGTTGAGAATGAATACTTTAGCGACGGCATTACTGAAGATATCTTAAATGCATTATCGAAATTTAACGGGTTAAAAGTTACGGCGCGAACTTCGTCTTTTGCTTTTAAAGGAAAGAATATTGATGTAAGAGAGATAGGGCGGCAGCTTAATGTTGATACAGTAATTGAAGGCAGCGTACGGCATGCCGGCAATAAAGTACGTATTACTGCCCAGCTTATCAAAACTAATGATGGCTACCATATTTGGTCGGAAACTTACGACAGGGACTTGCAGGATATATTTGCAGTCCAGAATGAGATATCATTAAAGATTGCCCACACCCTAAGAGAGAAGTTAGAAATACCCGATACTCCTTTCGCAACCGAAACTCCCGTACACGGCAGTATGGAAGCATACAACATGTACCTGAAGGCAAAGTTTCATTTTAACGCGTGGATTCCATCGGATGTAGAGTTAGCACTTAAATACAACGAGAAGGCGATTGAACTTGAACCATCTTCGGCTTTGTATTATGCAGCGGCTGCCGGACCATTTATTTTTCTTGGAGCAACAGGTTATATGAATTCTCAGGTTGCTTTCCCAAAAGCAAAAAAATACGCTTTAAAGTCGCTCGAACTTGATAATACAATTCCCGATCCGCATTACGTGCTGGCTATTGTTAACATGTTCTACGATTGGAGTTGGGATGAGGCTGAAGATCGCTTTAAGAAGGCGCTTGAATTAAATCCAAGCTCGTTCGAGGCACATCAATACTACGCGCTGTTTTTGAGCTTTATAAGGCAGAGCGAAGATGCAATTGATGAAGCCAAAAAAGCCGTGAACCTTGATCCGTTGTCAGCTGTTGCGCATAATACGCTAGGTGATGTCTATCAAAATTTTTGGCAATTTGAGGACGCAATTAATTCGTACAATCGTTCGCTCGAACTTGATCCGAATTTTAGAACCGCTCTAAACTCGATGGGCTGGGCGTACTTTGAAATGGGCGATCATCAAAGAGCGATTGCGATATTCGAAGAGACATACGCCAAAACCGAAAGCGCATTAAAAGGAGTTACGCAGCTTGGATTTGCATACGCTAAAACCGGACAAACAGAAAAGGCGCTTGAACTATTGGAAAGGTTAAAAGAGCGTAAAAGACTTGAGTCAAACATTAATCTCGATGGTGATTTTGCAGTTATGTACGCGGGACTTGGAGATTATAATAAAACGTTTGAATACCTGGAAAAAGCATATAATGAAAGACAAGGACACCTTTTGTTTATTAGAACGCCACATTGGAAAGATCTCTATGACGATCCCAGATTTAAAGATATTTTGAGCCGAATGGGTTTGAGTGAAAATATAAAATAATAGGGGGTGCCTAAGAATTCTATGAACAGCTTAACTAATAGAAGCTGTTTATAAGCTTTACTTTCTCCTCAGGTCAGATAAAACTTTATTAATAATAAAAATTTGAATTAAATAAATTTGTTTACGCAGATCGCGTATTCCAAAGAATCCACACACCTTTTTATAGTGAATATTTAATTAGAATTCCTTAAAATGATATACAAACTCTGCGAAAATATTTCGGTGAGAATGCATTACATTCGCAGCAAATAATATTACCTGCAAAAAAATTCTTAATTGTAAATATAAATTTGGTCTGAAATTTGTTTTTGGTGAATTGTTTTTAAACATATTGGGGATAAAATGAAAAATTATCTACTAATTTTAGTTCTCATTTCTTCAATTAACCTATTTGCACAATCAACCTTAAACCTTGACGCTTACAAAAATTTCCTTACATCCAGCAAAGACTTAACTTATGATCAATTGAAAACTTCAAACGATGCAGGTTATTTCTTAAACAGAGCTTCGGCAAACTGGAACTCGGCGCATTATAGTGATTCGGTTGAAATAAAATATGAACTGACCGCGGGAGAGAAAGAACTCCTCTCAAAAAACGGATTTGTTGTTTCTGAACGGTTGTCTCAGCCGTCTTTTCCTTTGCAGCTTGTAGATATTTTCCACAAGGACTTACCGGTTTTTGTTACCACCGATGCTATACTTCATGCAGTTCATCGTTCATATGATGCAATACTTATTGATGTGGAAATGTCAATGCTTATTCCTAAACTGAAGGAATTGCTTTCTAAACTGCGCGATAATATCGCTTCCTTTGCAGCAAGGGACAATGTATTACCGGAACTCGAAAATCGGATCAAAGACCTCGACATTTACATTACCGTGCCTCTCAAGTTGCTTGATGAATCCGCTGAACCTTCATATGTTGAGAACAGTGTAGCAGTTGATGAGCTAATTGATTTGGTAAATGCAGCAGAGTATACGACAATGCGGTTCTTTTCAACAGTCAACAGGAAAATTGATTTCAGTCAATTCAAACCCCGAGGCCATTATGTTGATGAATATCGGCCTCAGCTTGCGGATTACTTCAAAGCTATGATGTGGCTCGGACGCATGGAGCTTTACTTAATTCCGCCGAATTCGTATTCGAAGCCGGCAAAAGAAGACGTACAACGACAAACAATTATGGCAGCCTTGCTTACCGAATTAATAGAGTATTCGGGTGCTGGCGATAAAGTAAATGAAATCGAAACAGTAATAAAACTATTTGTTGGTGATCAGGACAACGTTACCGTAGATCAATTTAACGATGTTATGGATATAGCCGGACTTTCAAGTTCGCTTGAATTGCTCGATACCAACAATGTAACTAAATTCCAGGAAACTTTAGCCCAGCAGCCATACGCTGATCAAAAAATTTTTTCGCAAGTTCTGATAGTTGACCCAATGAACCCGGAATCATTAAAGCCGGCATCTGCATTTATGCTGTTCGGACAACGGTTCATCATTGATTCTTATGTTACAGCCAGCGTTGTGTATGATCAAATAAATTTTAACGGTCACAAGCCGAAGCGAATGCTTCCGTCAACACTCGATATCCTTTTTTCACTGGGTAACAACGCAGCGCTACAATTATTGGACGGAGAAATAAATCAATATCAATATTCATCTAACCTCGCTGCATTGCGATACCAGGTGGATTCGTTTACTGAAGATTTTTGGAATAAATCAATTTATAACAACTGGCTTAATTCAATTCGAAAATTAAACCCGCCTGAAGATCGCTCAACATTACCGGCGTTTATGCAAACGGCGGCCTGGTGGCAGCAAAAGATGAACACCCAGTTGGCATCCTGGACGGAGCTTAGGCATGATAACTTGTTATATGCAAAGCAGTCATATACAGGAGGTGCCGTGTGCTCCTACCCGTACAGCTATGTAGAGCCATTCCCGGAATTTTTCCTTAGTATTCAGAAATTGGCTCAATCGGCGAAAGAAAAAATCGAGTCAATATCCTTCAACGAACAATACATGAAAGCCAATATCATTCGATACTTTGAAAATCTGGATAACATAGCGGATACTCTTGAAGGTATTGCTCAAAAGGAAATTAACAATGAAAATTTTTCCGAAGCTGAAACCGGTTTTCTTAAACGAATGGTAAGCGAAGCATTTAATTGTGTCCCTCAATATGATGGATGGTACATGTCGCTTTTCTATCCTTATTACGAGCATGAATCATCGAGCCAGCCGGATTACCTTGTGGCTGATTACCACACCGCTCCTACCGACGCTGGTGGTGCAATGGTTGGATGGGTTAAGCATGCCGGCACAGGTAATGTTGATTTGGCTATTATAACGGCAACTTTACCTGATGGTAAACATGTTGCATTTGTTGGCCCGGTGAGCAGTTACCACGAGTATACTTCGACTAATTTTTACAGGCTAACAGACCAGGAATGGGCTGAAACTTATTTGAATTCATCTGCAAGGCCGGACTGGACTAAAATTTATCTTGCCGATGTTAACGGTAATCTGATGGGCGATGGACCGTCTTTAATCACAAGTGTCGGGCAGCAGAATAAGGGTTCCGAAATTCCTGATAATTATTTGCTTGCAAGAAATTACCCAAACCCGTTTAATCCGTCAACTATTATAAGCTTTACAATTCCACAACAGCTTGCCAATAAAAATGTAAAACTAACTGTTTATAATGTAATGGGTGAAGAAATTACCCTTCTTGTCGATAAAAAATTACCTGCCGGAAATTATAAATCAAAGTGGGAGGGTGTTAACAGTAACGGACTAACTGTTAACAGCGGAATTTATCTTTATAAGCTGCAGGTGGGCTCTCAACAGTTCATTGGCAAAATGAATTTGATTAAATAAATTGTTCATATCACACTAGGCCTTTTTCCTCTAAAAGGGAGTTTTGGGATAAATTTGTTGTATTTTATTAACTTTTTCCGATTGGATTAGTGTAGATTACAAAAGCAATTTGTTGAAATTTAAAAGGGATAAAAATGAAAAAAAGTGTACTGATACTAGGACTCATATTTTGTTTAACAAAAATTTTAATTGGGCAAATTCAATTAGATTGGAAAGAAATGGCAAGTTGTGATGTTTATGATTACAAAGGTCAAACTTTTTGGAACAATTATGCAACAATACATAACACAGTTAAGCAAAATATAATGCGTGCAAAAAAGTTAGGATTCAATATGGTAAGAATTCCATTGAATTTTATCCCTTGGGATCTTGATCCTTCAAATCCATATGATCATGGATGGCCTAGATATGATAGTGATCCATTAAAAAATGAAATAGGCACGGGAAATGTGTTTAATCATGGTACAACTTACATTGATGATATAAATGATCTCATTACTTTTTGCAATAACATTGGAATGAAAATAAATTTACTATTATTCAACCATGGTTTTGCATCAGATAATTGTGTCGGGAAACATAACTCATCGGGTATTTATAATAATTATTATGTTAATAGTAAGCCAAATAATACCGAAATGAATAAATGGTTTCTTGATGCTTCTAATTGGATAAAATTTATTCTTGAAAGAATTGACTTGACAAATGTAGTTGTATTTGAGTTAAGAAATGAAGCTTATCCCACTGATGAATTAAAGACATCTTCTTATCCTGAATATTTCTTCAATGTATTTCTTTTGGAGATGACTGAGTACATTAGGACAACAAGTCCATGTTCATCTCGTAATTTAATGTTATCAGTAGTACAGGAGGATAACGAGATTTATTTTTCTAATTTGAAAGAAATGATTGCTAAAGCAGATGGAACATATTCGAAACCATTAGCATTTACTTATAGAAGTACCACAGGTTATACTAAAGTTTATTATGATTATTTCTCATTTCATAACTATAATACATATTCGTATCGAACAGCTTTCCAGAAGGTTTTAGCACTAGGTCAAATACAGACACAAAGTTATGAATGGCATATGGGAGAAATTGGATTTGATTTACATACTGATAACTCTTTTGAAAACGACCAGGCAAAACATTTCTTAAGTGATTTTCAAATTTTAAGTGACTTCGTAGATTCTGGTGTGAAAATAAAAGGAGTTGGTGTCTGGTCAACTTTTGATTTTACTCTCCCACCCACTGACCTGCATGAACCATGTATTCACTACGGAATAATTAGTCCGGATAATTCTACACCCCAAAAAAGAAAAGCTGCTTATGTAGTTGAAAACTTTTTAGAGGGTTTTGTAGATAATCCGAATTTTGATATTGAAATGGGTCCATTTCCTATAGATATTAATTTTGGCGATTCACCCTATTGTAATGGCTGGACAGCTTGGTGGGATGGAATACCAAACGGAGATTTTAGTTCTTATTTTTCAATAATAACAGAATCTGGAAATAATAAGGCTCGAATCCTCGGAAAATCAGATAAAAAATTTGGCTGGGCAGCTACCCCTGGTAGAAAAATTCGTGTTTATGAAGGTACAAATATTAAGTTATCAGTGTACGCAGAAAAAACAGGTAGCCTAGGAACAGGTAAAGTATTTCCATTATTAGCCTGGTTAGATAATAATGGAAATTATATCAGCAGTTCAAGTGAAGTAAATAAAATGTTTGCTACTGCTCAAACAATACAAATTGACGAAACGGTACCAAACGATGCATATTATGCAGTACCTTATTTAATGGCGTATAATATACCTAATGGAACTTATATTAAGTTTGATAATGTAAAATATCAACCGGAAGCAAGACCACTCATCGAGCTAAATTTCGAAAATGATTATAACTATTATAACGGTTGTTCAACGACGGATTCTTATATTACTCTTGGGTGGGATATTGTCGCAGATAATTATAGTGCTTTTACATTGCAAACCACTCCTTATTCAAGAGTACAATTAGCAAATAACGGGAAGATACGGGCAACTCATCCAATAAATGATTCACAAACTACAAGTTTAAGGATGAGATCAAATAGACAATATTCAATAATGGCTCAAGTAGAATCGAATAATGCTTATGTAAATTTACAATTCCATGATGTGGATTTAGATGATTATCCAGTATCTGATATTTTAAAGCAACAAATTATTTTTAATCAAGGAGTCATTAAAACTAAGTACAGCAATTGGTGGAATGATAGTGGCAAAAAGTGGCTAAATATTCAAGTAGATAGTTATAGTAATAATACTTTCTTGAAAACCTTTGTGGTATTTGAAAAAGATCCAACTATAATACCTAAAAGGAGTGAAGAAAATAAAAGCGAAGGGATTTATAATTTTCAACTTATACAGAATTTCCCTAACCCATTTAATCCCTCAACGACAATTTCGTATAGTCTTCCGAAGAAAGAGCATGTGGTTCTTAAAGTATATGATGTGCTGGGACGAGAAGTTTCGTAATTGGTAAACGAAGTTAAAGAAAGCTGCGAGCACTCTGCGGTATTTGATGGACAGAAATTAGCAAGCGGAATGTACATTGTAAATATGCAAGCTGGCGAGTTTAAAAAGTCGATGAAAGTTCTTTTACTGAAATAATTATTTATTGTAGTGACAAAATGTAGCAACAGTAAATTTTGCAGTTGCTACATTACTGCGGAGGGCAGAAATGAAGCTAAGATATTTTACCATTGCTTTCTTTTTAAGCAGTTTAATTATAGCTCAAGGCGACAGCATCTACGTAACTGTTGATGGTAATTTTACTACAATATGGCACACTGAAACACTTAGAAATTGCGCTTCCTTATATGATATGAACGTTCATTTGTCGGATAGTGTAATTACTGTTATGGAAGTTGATACTGTTGGTTCTATAGTTGATTGCTTGTGCTATTTTGATTTGGCCGTTTCCATTGGCAGCTTGTTTCCTGGCGACTATACCTTAGATGTTTTCAGCTTAGAAAGAATGTCAATTGAAGACCTAGGCGATACTCTTTATTGGGGAAGTACAGGTTTTACAATAACTGGCCAAGATTACATACCAAGCCCAACTATAATAACTCATTATCAGAGTTCATGTAAAAACATAACTGGTTTAGATGGACCGGAAAGTGCAGATGCTTTTCAAATAAACCAAAATTACCCCAACCCCTTTAATTCATCTACTAGCATTAAGTTTACTATTCCTACTGAACAAGGGAAGGAACACCATTCTTCCTGACGAACCGTTGAACTAATAGTCTATGATATTTTGGGAAACAAAGTAGCTACATTGATAAATGACGATTTATCAGCGGGCACACACAGGATTCAATTTAATGCAGAAGGATTATCTTCGGGAATTTACTTCTACACATTGAAAACAAACGAGTATTCGCAAACTCGTAAGATGGTTTTTGTCAAATAACAAAATATTCAAGTAAGCATTCCATAAGTTTTCGTAAGTCTTTTTTACAAGTTTGCAGTATATTTGTATAAACCTTTTAAGGAGGAGTCATGGAACTTAGGGATGCGATTTTTAAGAGAACAAGCGTACGTAATTTTACAGATGAGCCAGTCGCTGAGGATGTATTACGAGAACTTGTAAAACGGGCCGGCGCAGCGCCAAGTATAAATAACTCCGAACCCTGGAAATTTATAGCAATTACCAATCAGGATTTGCTTTCGAAATTAGGCAATGCAGTGCGGACGAAATACGCGGAATTAATACCTGAGGACGACGAAAGATTAACGGATACTATTAGGAAACAAGTTACAAAATTTGCATCCTTTTTTAGCGAAGCTCCCGCAGTTATAGGAGTTATTGGCAAACCTTATACTGCAGTTATTGATGAAATTGTGGGCAGCTCAGGATTGTCCCACGATGAGATGAACAAGCTTCGAAACTATCCCGATATCCAAACGTTCGGTGCGGCAATACAGAACTTGTTACTATCCGCGGTTGATCTTGGATACGGTGCATGCTGGTTAACCGGGCCGATGGTTGCGAAGGATGAACTCGAAGCAATTCTTGATATTGAGCAGCCGCAGAATTTAATAGCTTTTGTTGTTATCGGTAAACCACTACAGGAGCATAAACCCCGCGAAAGACAATCATTAGACGAAATCTTTGAGATGAGAGATTAGCATTTTTTTGCTTTCAAGCAAGAGCATTTTCCTGCCCTGAGTCTTTTACGAAAAGACACGATGATTTAATTAATTCCGGCGTTTCTCTCAAAAATTCAAAATTCAGTTCATCGCCCAGGCCGAATAAATTTATATCAGCCCTTGGCGCTTTTTGCAATGCATCTTTGAAATCGCCATGGAGTACATGAAACTCGGTTAAAGAAGGAAGCCGCGTTCTGTCGCTCAACCTGTTTAAAAAATTAAAAAGCCGGGTTTCCTCTTCTGCATCACGGGCAACAGTAACAAGGTTTATCTTACCTTCCCAGTTAAGCTGTAGTTGCAACGCTATCAACATTGCTAAGTGCCAGTTTGGGCTTTTATCCCGTAGCCAAAGATTAATATCCTTTTGCATACCAAAGGCCATTCGAGAATGCTGTCTTAATATCAGAACACCTAATTCGTAACGCGTGCCTAAATCAACAAGTGCTACAATGTTTTTATCTTTTTGTTCGTTATTGCCTAAAGTGAGGAAAAGAGTATTTGGTCTGAACGCCCCGCCTCTAAGCGTTTGAACAACCAGCTTAGTTCCGTGAAGGAAATTTTCATCTTCCAGCACAGTTGTGTTTACAAGTATTCCTTCTTTGTCAAGCGGTTCTACAAGTTCCCGCAGCGCTTTTTCAGTTTCTTCTATCTCGGTATTTTTTACTGAAAATGTGAATAAGCTGCCGGAAGGGTAAGAAATATTCCTGATAAATAGCAAAGGCCCGGACCATAGCTTCGGGTCCTCTATAGGAATTAAAATATCAGGTTTCCAGGCAACATGATGTCTCGGAAATTTTGCGGCTATTCTGGAAGCATGCTCGGCGAGAGCTAAAAACATACCGCCGCGTATATCACCCCAATTAGCCTTAAGGCCTTTTCGCGTTAACCATACATAAAGCGCAACAATAACTACCAAGGCCACAATACTGAAAACGGGGTTGATGAGAAACATAATAAACATGCAGCCAAGAGCACCGTAAAGAGAAACAAAACGAGGAACTTTGAACGTTGGCCGGAAGCTGATTATATTCATGCTTTGCTGAATAAATACGATTAAGTTAAGCGTTCCATAGGTTATTAAGAAGAACATCGTGATGAGAGCTGCAAGAGCATTAAACTCCCCAAGAAAAAGTGCAACTATGATAATAATACCCGTAAACAGCATAGCGTTACGCGGTTCGTTTCGTTTACTTTTTTGAGCAAAGAATCGATTGAAAGGAATTGTTTGCTGCTGTGCCAGAGCTTGTAAAATCCTTGGCGCACCCATTATGCTGCCGAGAGCTGAAGAAAAAGTTGCTGCAAGTATGCCGATTAAAACCAACGGGCCCCATAACGCTCTATCGACCATAATCATCTGGTTGCTGCGTAACTCTGTTGATCCTGCAAATATATAAAACCCGTATGCCAAGCTAAGATAAATAACTAACGTAACACCAATAGCTGAAAGGGTACCGATGGGTATTGCCCTGCGAGGTTCGCGTAAATCACCCGATAAATTTGCACCGGCCATAATACCTGTAACTGCTGGAAAGAAGATGGCAAATACCTGCCAGAAATTTGCGTCTTCAAAACTTCCTATCAACTGACCGGATGAGTCGCTGCCGTGCGGTGAAAGTAAAAACGAGATTATCGACAATCCGATAATTACCATAATTATGTACTGCACACGGATAGCAAATGCAGTGCTTATATATGCTATTGTCAGGAGTAAAAGCCATGTAGCTACGAATACAATTTCGGGGGGGTGCGAAGGGAAAATAGCCAGCCAACCCTCGGTAAATCCAGCAATATACAATGATGCCGAAAGAGTCTGAGAAATGTAGAACGGAATTCCGATACTTCCCCCGGTTTCGAGACCCAATGATTTTGATATAATCGAATAAGCCCCGCCGGCGCCTATTTTTATATTAGTTGTAATTGAAGACATTGAAAGGCTTGTAGCAATAGTAATGCTTTTTGCTAAAATGATAATTGCAATAGCCCCAACTAAGCCGGCGTTGCCAACTACCCACCCGAGCCTCAAATACATGATTACACCGAGTATTGTAAGAACGTCGGGTGTAAAAACTCCTCCAAAAGTTCCCAGCTTACCGCTAGGGGGTGTGAAAAAATTTTTAAGCCTTTCTTTCAAAAAGATTCCTTTTAAATGGGGGAATAATTTTCAGACATGTCAAAATTAAGATAAAATATGTTAACTGCAATGCTAGCGCATTTTTAAAACTACATCAGTATAATACTGTAACCAATGAAATGGTCTCACAATTAAATTCCCGTTATAAAACTTCGTATGGCGTCACTAATACTTTCAGAAATTTTAAATACCCTGTCCATACCCGACATGTAAAACATTGTTGCAGGGGTATGATCTTTCTTTAACACTATTTTTAAATCACCGCCTTCATAATTGAGCTTTTTAAGATACTTTACTAATAAACCTAAAAAGGTAGAATCGATAAATTCGCAGTTATTCAAGTCTACTACTATTCTTAAACTTCCCGAAGCAATTACCAGTTCTAGATAATCTTTGAATTCTATTGCAAAATTCGTAGTTGCTCTTTCCAGGTTTATTAGAATAACTTTTACGTCAACAAATTCGAATGTTTGAAAAATTTTTCCGAGGTCGCGTTCGGAAAGAATTCTCATCTCTTCCTTAACAAATTCATCACCTAAATCCTGGAATGAATCTTCCGGGTCTTTTTCCGATGCAATAACCCCTTCAACTTCAGAAGTCGATTCAGGTTCCTTTTCTAACGAATCGGTTTTACTTTGTTCAGGTTTGGAAGTAGTACTTTTTTCTTCAAGTTCTTTAATCCTGTTTAGCAATAACGCTTCACGCTGTTTAAACTCTTCTATCATTTTTTCGAACTTATCCAGCTTCGTACCCGTTTCGGAACCTAAAGCCTGTTTCTCTTCGAGCAGTCTCTTTTCTCTTTCCTCAATATCGTGAATACGATCATCCAATGATTTTTGAGCAAACTGTTTTTCCATTTCCCACATTTTCTCGCGTTCGGAAATTTCCCGTTCCCTGCGTTCAAGGTCCTCAATCTCTGCTGCAATGGCTTCTTCGGCAATTTGTTTTTCTTTCTCCAAAGAAGTCTGCATACGTTTTAATTCTTCGTTCTGTTTGCTCAACTCCTCTTCTTTATGCTTTGCTTGCTCAATTTGTACCTTTTCACTTTCAAGCTGTTCTGCAATTTCCTGTAGCTCATTTTCACGCTCGCTCAGGTTCGTGTTTACATCACCGTCAACGCTTTTTTTCGATTTATCCTGCTCTAGCTGCTTTAATTTTTCTTCCAGTTCTTTTTCTTTTTGATTAAGTATACTTTCTTTATTTAGAATATCAACCACTTTTTCCCGCTCATCGTCTAGCTCCTGCATCTTCGATTTTAACGAGAATTCTTTCTGAGCAAGCTCTTCTTCTTTCTTCCTGGTCTCCCCAATTTTTTTAGATTCTTCCTGCAGTAGCAAAAGCTTTTCTTCAATTTCTTTTTCCTTTTTGATTAGCTCTTCTTCTTTTTTGAGTGATTGCTTTACAAGCTCCGATTCATTGTCCAATCTCTTTAGTTTGCGTTCAATTTCGTCTTCTTTTTCCTGAAGATCTTTTTCTTTTTGAAGCGATTCTTTTACCCTTATTGCTTCTTTATTTAATTCTTCTTGTCTTTTAGTAAGCTCGCTTTCTTTTATTCTATAGGATTCGCTTTCAAGTTGCTTTAATTTTTCTTCTATTTCTAATTCTTTATCGAGCAGTTCTTTTTCTTTTGCCTGGGATGCTTTAACTAAGTCGGCCTCTGCGCGCAAAGCTTCCTGCGCCTTTAGAATTTCAGTTTCTTTTATTTTTAATTGTTCTTCTCTCTTTAATGATTCTTCGATCAATTCAGATTCTTTCTGAAGTTTTTCTAACTTTAACTCCAGTTCAACCTCTCTCTGGTTCAGAAGTTCTTCTCTCTTTAATGACTCTTCCAGCTTTGACTTTTCCTTGTCCAAAATTCTGAATTTTTCATCAAGGTCTTTTTCCTTTTCAAGAATTAATTGCTCCTTCGAAGTTATTTCTTTTATTCTCTGTTTTTCTTTTTCCAGTTCGTCGGTTTTTTGAAGAAGCTCTAACTCTTTTTCGGCCAATTCTTTTGCTTTGTTAACTGCTTCGTCGGTTAGTAGGCGTTTTTTTTCTAATCGCTCGCTCTGAGTTTTTATTTCGGCTTCTCTTTGCTTAAGCTCCGCAATCTTTTGTTTAATTAATTTTTGCGCCTGGCTTTCTTCCTGTAGCAAAGCATCTTCAAGAGAGCTTACGCTTTTTTCTTTCTCACTTAATTCTTCAATCTCATTTGTAAGCTGCTTTTCGGCAAATTCCTTTTCGCGTTTAAGAGCTTTTTCTTTTTCTTCTAATTCTTTTTCTCTTCTGTTTAATTCCTCCATTTCTTGCTTTATCGCTTCTTCGGCAAACTCTTTCTCTTTTTCAAGCGATTCTTTCATCTTACGAAGATCATCACTATAGTCATTGGGTCTTTCTATTCGCTTTGAATGTAGAGTGGAAGGCTCGCCTTTAAAATCAATTTCTTGTTTTGTAACTGGAGAAATTTTAGATGCTTCAAGATGGGCTTTATACTGCGCTGCTTTAGCCGGTTTATAATCTTCAAATAAAATGGTCTCGTTAAGGTTCTCCACTTTACGGATATTTTCTTTCACTAATCTTTCAAGCTCTGTTTCATTTAGTTCTAAAAGCTCGGTGTCTTCAAGTGAAATACAAGATGTCTGCCTTCTTATCCTCTTCGATAATTCTTTATAACCGAAAAAATCACTCTCTCCGTACACAGTTGATGAATCCCTGTTTTTTGACCTGTTGACAAAATTGTAATCAATAACATTTACTTTGCCCGATATTACCAGGTAAATGCATTCAGCCGAACTATTCTTCCCGAAAACAAGTTGGTTCGGTTTATAAATTGAAGTGTTTTTCTGAACAATGTCCCGGCTAAGTTTTAAAACTTCAACGTTTTTGAAGAGTTTATTTTTCTTTAATTTATCAATTATCGCAGTAGTCATAATAGTTTAATAGATTTTTAATCAACAATAAACATAACAATATCAAAACTACTTTTAAATAGCTAATTGTATTAAATGAATGTAACATTGAAAGCGACAGAATCTCTTAAAAAGTTTCTCCTGTCTCGCAATTAAACTATGAGGAAATTGCAAAATAAGAATTTGTTGAGTAAATCCTATGTGACTTAAAAACAGGTACATATCCTACGGAAAAGTATTTGTCGTACCCACTAGAGAATTCCTCCGAAGGAGTTTGACAAAGTCATTCCTTCGGAACCTTAGTAAGAACAACTGACCTGCGTTTTAGGAAACAAAGATGGCAGTACCCACGAGAGGATTCGAACCTCTGACCTACGGTTTAGGAAACCGTTGCTCTATCCTGCTGAGCTACGTGGGCAAAAAAATAAAGCGTGACTGACGATGCCTCGAACCCGTTTTTTCTCCCTTCGGATCGTCTATATATGATTTTACCCTGGATTACCCTTTTATATTGAAAAAGCGTTGTTGCTCTATTCAATTCTCTGTAACATCAATATATCTGTTGCTGCTCTGGGAGACTGGTACAGAGAACCTACTCACGGTCGGACCTTTTCTCGATCACACCGGTTTTTTATTAAATTTCTTCTAAATCTTTTAACTTTTTCTCAACTATGAGCGGAACTGAGGAACTAAGGAAAGAAAAGCAAGCGTTACGAAAAGAAATCCATGATCTAAAGAATCAACTAAAGAAATTCCAGTCAC
>JANQLA010000026.1 GCA_028280855.1 Melioribacteraceae bacterium | reverse complement strand
TAAATACCGTGATCTACTGCTGCTCTATCGAAAAGATTTCGGCGCCGTACTTAATACTAAAAGCGCCTGGGCAATTTTAACATACGGTTTACCTTCTCTTGCATTGCGTCAGAAGCAACAAATAAAATCAGCAACGCGTATTGCCGAATACCTGGAAGCACACCCGAAAATAGCCTATGTAAATTATCCCGGGCTAAAATCTTACCGGCATTACGAGTTAGCACGTGAGCAGATGATTGATTTCAACGGCAACTTTGCTCCTGGAAGTATGATATTCTTTTCGCTAAAAGGTGATACACCGGTGCAAAGCAAAGATAACGGCCGCAAATTTATGAACTACGTTGCCGATCATTCCTACACAATGACCCTTGCGGTTAGTCTCGGACATACGCGAACGTTGATCGAGCATCCCGCTTCAATGACACATTCGGTTGTGCCGCCTGAAAAACTTGAAGAGCGGGGTATTGATCCAGGTGGCGTTCGTTTAGCAATAGGTCTCGAAAATGTTGACGATCTATTGTTAGATTTGGAAGAATCATTAAAAGCTATTGATTAGTTGTAGGGACATCAAAATTTACTGTCTCTACAAAGTACTTTTTAAGTGCCTTTTCGGTTTACATAATTTTGGTATGTAACAAGCGGAGATGGCGTAGCCTCATAGCCAACCAGATAATTTCTTTGATTCTTATTTTGATAAAAGAGTAAGAATAAATTACTAACCGCTTTCTAATGGCAGAATTTATATGGATTTTTGGAGGTTGATTATTCATCGATAATTAGGGGAAATTGTTGTTTATTCGATCAAACCTCTTAAACGGATTTTCTGAACTGCGATTTGGCTTTTCAACCAGGTTTTATCTGGATAATAATCCACCGTATAATTTTAACATGTCTTTCTCAGTGGGCGATGATGACTTTACCGTTAGAGGGAACCGCACACTATTAGCGGAGAGTATTGGTCTGGAAGCCGATCAGGTGGCTTATCAAAAGCAGGTTCATTCTGATATAATTAAATATGTTGATTCAGGAGGTACTCAAGGAGAAAGCGATGCAATTATTACAGATCGACCAAATATCGGACTAGCGATAAGTTCGGCCGACTGTAGTGCGGTATTTATTTATAACCCGGTAAGGCGCGTAATTGCAGGTATTCATTCGGGCTGGCGGGGAACGCAAAAAAAGATAGTTGCCAAAACTCTTACTTTTTTGCAAGATGATTTTAATTGCAATCCTGCCGATCTCTTTGTTTATATTGCCCCGTCAATTTCGCAAGCAAATTATGAAGTTGGTCAAGAGGTTGCAGGTCTGTTCGATGAAAAGTATTTAATAGCAAAAGGGGATAAATTTTTGCTGGATGTAACTACTAATAACTACGATATGCTTATTGAATTCGGGATTCCCTTTGCCCAGATCCAGCGATCAAACCTATGTTCTTATGCAAATGCAAATTTATTGCATTCATACCGGCGGAACGGGATAAAATCAGGTAGAGCGCTTGGCATAATTGGAATGATAGAATAATAATGGGTTCGGATAGATATAATATATCGGCAGGCTATACTTTAATCTGCATTCTGTGGGGCTCTACCTGGCTTGCAATAAAAATAGGTGTGGAAGATTTAACGCCTGTATTCTCGGCAGGCGTTAGGTTCCTGGTTGCAGCATTATTTTTTTACCTTATAATGAAATTCCGAAACATAAAGCTGCAGACCGATCCGCTTGCAATTAAGCTCTATTTAATAATGGGAGTATTTTCATTCGTTATTCCATTTGGACTGGTTTATTGGGCTGAGCAGTTTATTGCGTCGGGATTAACATCCGTATTATTCGCAATATTTCCGTTCATGGTTATACTGTTCTCGCGGCTGGCAATCCCCAGTGAAAAAATAGGCGCATATAAAATTGCAGGAACTGTAATCGGATTTACCGGTATCTACTTTATTTTTTCGGATGACCTTTCGTTCGACGCATCCAATGATTTATGGGGAATGATTGCCATTGTAATCAGTTCAACAATGCAAGCGGCAATTGCCGTAATAATCAAGAAGCACGGTAAGTCGCTTAACCCGCTTTCTATGAATTACATACCTGTTCTTTTAGCAGGGATAATAATGGTTCCATCGGGACTTGTATTCGAAGAATCGTCATCAATGAATTTTACTATGCCCGCAGTTATTTCGGTAATATATTTGGCATTGTTCGGTACTGTTGCTACTTTTACTACATATTACTGGTTAATGAAACGTATTAATGTTGTAATACTATCACTTTCGGCTTTTATAACACCTATCATAGCGGTACTTTTGGGATGGATTGTGCTGGATGAAAGTTTGTCGACAAATGATTTTGTGGGAACAGTGATGGTTCTGATCGGGATACTTGCTGCAAATACCAGCGGGCTTATAAACTATTTTAAATCAAAGGAAGCAACAGTTTGAAGAACATAATAAGAATTAATAATGCAACTTTTTATGCTTATCACGGCGCGCTTCAGGAAGAGCAGATAATAGGAGGAAAGTTCGAAATTGATGTTGAAATGGAGACCGACTTTTCCGCTGCAGCTTATAATGATGATTTGAAGAAAACAATTGATTACGACTCCGTGTACAAGTATATCGGCGAAATTGTTAATGACAAGAAGTTTTATTTAATTGAAACATTGTCGGTTAAGATTGCCGACAGCTTGCTAAAAAAGTACGGCTTAATTGAATCAGTCCTGGTAAAGGTTAGAAAGAGAAGCGTTCCGATAGGCGGGGTAATTGATTTTGTTGAAGCTGAAGTACAAAAATCGCGCAATGAGTAAAATTTATTTAGGCCTCGGTTCAAACGTTAACGATAGAATTACATTTATAAACTCTGCGATAAAACATGTAAATAAACTTAGCGGTTGCAAGGTTGAACAAGTTTCTTCTTTTTATGAGTCTTTCCCATATGGTAAAACAAACCAGGGCAATTTTATAAATACTGTTATTACAGTTAAAACATCCATTGCACCTTTAGATTTGTTCCGTTTACTAAAAGACATAGAAATTAAAACCGGGCGTAAGCAGCGTGGGAGATGGGGACCGCGCGAAATTGATATCGATATTTTATTTTATGATAACCTTATTTTAGAATCGAACGAGTTAACAATACCGCATAATGATTTACATAACAGGGGATTCGTTTTAATGCCCCTAATTGAATTGGAGCCGGATATTATTCACCCGAAATCCAAAAAATTATTGAAGGAATATTTAGATACTAATAAGGAAAATCATATTTTAAAAATCTGGAAAAACAATTTTGTGAAATTCTGAGGTAGTAAAGTTGAGCGAAATGAAATACATTGCAATTGAAGGAGTTATCGGGGCAGGCAAAACAACCCTCGCTCAAAAACTGTCAAAAAAACTATCATCGAAGCTAGTACTCGAAGAATTTGAAACCAATCCCTTTCTTGAAAAATTTTATGACGATAGGAACAGGTACGCATTTCAAACCCAGATGTTTTTCCTTATCAACAGATTCAAAGAGCAGCAAAAACTGAACCAGGAGGACCTTTTTTCCGACCACATCGTATCAGACTATATATTTGAAAAAGATCAGATCTTTGCCTACCTGAATCTTTCTCCGGAAGAAATAAAACTATACGAAGGCATTTTTCCTTTGCTGCAAAGGGATTTGCGAAAACCGGATCTTATCGTGTTTCTTCAATCCAGTGTAGACAGGTTAATTGCAAATATTCGCAAGAGAAGCCGGAAAATTGAGAAAAATTTATCAAGAAGCTATATCCGCGAATTAAGCGATGCTTATAACAATTTTTTCTTCAAGTACAACGAATCTCCTTTATTGATAGTAAACACTACCGATATTGATTTTGTAAATAATTCCGATGATTTTACAGCGCTTTACAAACAGATTTTTAGAAAGGACAGGGGTTTTATCGAATATTTTAATCCTGTCGTGGGAAATATGTAATGGGAATATTTAGATATATATTTTTAGCAATAGTATTTTATTTCTTTTATAAAGGTGTGAAGTACTTAGTGCGAATTTTTACTGAACGACATGCTGAAAGCGAATCTTATATCAATACCAATTATGAAAAATCGAAACCGCGAAGTAAAATAAACAAGAAAGATATTATTGACGCAGATTTCGAAGAATTGAATGATTCGGATAAATCTGGCTCATAGTAAAAGCAAAACTCACAAAAATTAAAATGTCCGAAAAAAATCTCGCTGCATTAGACATTGGTACAAATTCCTTTCACCTGGTAGTAGTAGAGCCGACAA
>JANQLA010000457.1 GCA_028280855.1 Melioribacteraceae bacterium | reverse complement strand
TCTTACACAGAAGAGGTTAAAATTGATAATTAAAAACGGGGGAGGATTACACGAAGTAACTCATGTTAATAAATTTGGAATAAAAATTCCGTCCGAAATTAATAGCAGGGTTATTAACTATAAAGGGCAAAAAGCAATTCTAAGTGTTGCGCGCGATATTACGGAGAGGAAAATTGTTGAAGCAAAGCTGCGTCAATCAGAAAAAGAATACAGGGGCTTGTTTGAAAATGCTCACGATGCCATAATTATTTTTAGGCCAAATGGAGAAATAATACTGGACGCAAATAAACGCGCCTGCGAGGTATATGGTTACACAAAAGACGAACTAATTGGAACCTCCCTTGAAAAGCTTTCGAAGTATGTTCAGACCGGCAGGAAATATGTCGCCGAAACTATGAAGAAAGGTTCACAAATAATCTTCGAAACAACACAATTCAGAAAAGACGATAGCGAAATTGTCTTCCAGGTAAATGCTTCGGTTATTACCTATAAAGGTGAAGATGTTATTCTAAGCATAAATCATGATATAACCGAAAGAAAAAGAATTGAAAAAGAATTACGCAGTTACCAGGAAAGTCTGCAGGAAATGATAGATAAAAGAACAATTGCACTAAAGGAATCGGAAACGAAATTTAGAACATTAGCCGAAAATTCCGAAGATGTAATTATGCGAATTGATCGGGACTTAAGACATCTTTACGTGAACCCTGTTGTTGAAAAATTTACCGGTGTAGCAAGAAGTGATTTCATTAACAAGTCTTACCGCGATCTGGGTTTTCACGAAGAGTTTGTGAACAAATGGGCGGAAGCTGTTCAACACGTGTTTTCAACAAAACAGAAGTTTGGTACTGAAATTAAAATTCCTTCCGGGAAGTGGGTGGATTGGCTGATACTACCCGAGCTTAACGAAGAAGGCGAAGTCACAACAGTAATTACTTCTGCGAGGGACATTACAGATAAAAAAAACAACGAAGAGTTATTACTGCAAAAGGACAATATGCTTCAGGCTGTTGCGGATTCCAGCTTATTGCTGTTTGCAGAAACTAATTATGAACAGATTGTTCCCGAAATCTTAGAGAACTTAGGCAAAGTTACCGGGGTGAACCGGGTTTTTATTGTAAAAAACAGCTATGATTCTAATACCAATACAGTATTTATAAATATGGTTTATGAATGGACTGATGGTAAAGTAGAGCCGCAAATTGAAAATCCGCTTTTGAGAGACGCTGATTTTCGCAAACTAGGGTTTGGAAGATGGCTGGATCAATTAGCCAAAGGAAAAACTATAAGCGGACTGGTTAAAGATTTTCCGCTAAATGAACAATTTCCTCTTAACATGCAGGGAATTAAGTCCCTCGCATCAGTGCCCATTATAATAGAAAATGAATTCTGGGGATTTATCGGTTTTGATGAATGCGAAAAAGAGAGAGTTTGGCATGAAACTGAAATAGCTGTTCTCCAAACATTGTCGAATAACATTGCGTCTGCAATTAAGCGTAAAAGTGTGCAGAATGATTTGCAAAGCTCACAAGAGATGTGGAAAAAGTTATTTGAATCATCACCTGAGGCAGTATACATGCTTGACTATAACGCGAAAATAGTCGATTGTAATAATGAAGCTGCATACCTGCTTAAACTGGATAAACAATCTATTATTAACCGAAACTTTATGGAGCTTTCACTTACGGAAAATTACTCGGCAGAAAGATTTCAAAAATTATTGGATAAATCGAAACTGGAGAAATCAATATCAATTGATGAAATTGAACTGGCGGATGATACTGGTAAAACGATATACGCGGAAATTAGAATCTTTCCGTTTAACCTTAAGGATAGAGAGTACCTGCTTTTATCGGCGCATGATGTTAGCCTTCATAAACAAGCTGAAGCCAATATTAAAAACGCACTGGATAAAGCCACGGAGTTAAATGAATTGAAATCGCGCTTTGTTTCAATGGTATCGCACGAATTCAGAACCCCGCTGGCTACCATACTTTCTTCTGTTGAACTTATTGATATACTCGGAGAAAAAATTGATAATCAGGAGAAAGCTAATCACATAAAAAAAATTATAAGTTCAATAGAATACCTAACCGGTATGCTGAATGATATAATTACAATAAACAGAGCCGATGCCGGTAAAACATTTGCCAACATTGTTAAAACGAATATAGTTGAATTAACAACCCAGATTGTCGAAGATATTTTACTCGGAGAAGAACACCAAACCGATGTTGAGATAGAAACTGATTTAGACGAGTTGATAGTCAGCACAGACAAAAAATTATTCAGGCAAATTGTATCGAATCTTGTAACAAATGCATTCAAATACAGCCAGTCTAAAACCCCGGTGAAGTGCACAATTGAAGAAAAAGGTTCGAACTTTTTATTAACAGTTTCCGATGAAGGCATAGGCATTCCTTCAAAAGATTTAAATAATATATTTCAACCGTTTCACAGGGCAGCCAACATCGGCAACAGGCCAGGCACAGGTTTGGGACTCGCTATTGTTCAGCGGTCTGTTGATATGCTTAAAGGGAGTATAAAATGCAGAAGCGCATTAAATAAGGGAACAAGTTTTATAGTTACTCTACCTGCTAACGGAAGCAAAGATGTTTAGTGCAAAATATTCAATAATGTTGATCTCTGTATTTACACTTATTGTTGTAACTAACTTTTTGCCTACTAATGCCCAGCAGTTATCCGTTACTAATTATTCGCAGGCCACCGGGTTGCAGTCTTCAAATATTTATTCAGTTGTACAGGATACATCCGATAATATGTGGTTTGCGTCGAGGCACGGAATATTAAAATTTGACGGCATAGACTGGAAAACATACGAAATTTCAGACTCTTCTTACAAACGCGAAGTAATTTATTTATCACTCGATAATAAAGGCCAGTTATGGGGCCTCTCACCCAACAACATACAGATTTTTAAGTTTACCAATGATACATGGAATGAGGCTTTTTATCTAAATATAAAAATGGGCAACGCCTATTATTCCGATTTTAAAGCCCACGAAATTAATGGTAAGATCTATTTGATTGTCGGCACCTTTGGCAAAGGGATTCATATTTTTGAAAGCGGGACCAACGATTATATCGACATCAATTCTGAAAGTATGGATAGAAAAATTAACAGTGTTAATGTTTTCGATAAAAGAATTTATGTCTGTTCATCCGAAGGCGTTTTTGTTTTTGATTTTGACTTTAAACGTGACCTGAGACGCGAAGAAATTTTTACCGATATTAGCTTTCCAATAAATATTGCTAGGGATAAAGAAAAAAATATATGGCTTACTTCCAAAAGTGAATTGATAAAAATTGATCGGGAAGGCAGCAAGCAAATTCTTCTCAATTCACTCAATCTAAAATTCTTTCAAAGCTATTTCTTCACAGAACTTGTAGTTGATTATTTCGGCCGAGTCCTTTTTTCGAACCTGGAAAGCATACGGGAATATAATCCACGGACTGGAAAATACAATTTCCTATCCGTTAAAAACGGACTCATAGCGGATGGTGCATCCGATCTTTATGTTGACCAGGAAAACAATTTGTGGATTACTTCCTATCGCGGGATAAGCAAAATAAGTTCCAGGATATTTCAGAATTACAATTTTAGGACAGGACTTTTGGCCGATGAGGTTTCATCGATTGAGCAGTTATCATCAGGTGAATTGGTGTTTGGTCATCTGAACGGGCTGTCGATAATGGGTAATAGTATTGAGAAAATAGAATTCGGTAACGGTACCGAAGAATTTCGTGTAGTAAAAAAAGTATTGGATTTAGAATTTAGCGATAAGCATAATCAGCTTTGGATGGCTGCAAGCCATAAAGGCTTTGCATATATGGATATGAATCGAAGCATAAACTGGGTCTCTTTATCAGACGATTATTCGGACTTTGCGTGCTCTGTTACCGAGTATAATAACAGGATTTACCTGCTTACGGCAAGTGAACTGCTTTACATGGAAAACAATAGAATACTCAATACCGGAATCAGGAAAGTCGGAAAGTTTAGAAAAGTAATTGCCACTGGCAAAAATTTATATGTTGCTACATCATCGATAGGCCTTTTGAAAATTAATCCTGATTATTCTTACAGGCAATACAGCAGCATAGACTCGTCTTATTCAAACAGTATTTATGCTGTGTATGAGAATGAAAACGGCGATGTGCTGGTTGGTTCGTTAGGTGGACTATTGCACATTGACAAAGGCGAATTAAAAAAATACACTGACGGTGATTTCGAAATAAACGTCCCTGTTTATTTTATTAAAGAAGATACATCCGGCTCACTATGGTTTGGTCTTGACAACGGTGTAATAGAAAAGGAAGGGAATAAATACAGAAAGCATAGCCATGAGAACGGCTTAGCAGGTATTGAGACAAACAGGGACGCAGGGTTTTTAGCAGCCGACGGGTCATTCTGGATTGGCACTGAAAGCGGAGTGTCAAAGTATATGTCAGAGTTCGATTCTGTTCCGGATGTGGACTATAAAGTATTTTTAAGATATATGGAAACATCGGAAATGATGCGCGAACCGCAGCAAAGTTATGAATTTGTTGCGGAAGAGGATGATGTAACATTTTACTTTGGTGTAAACTCATATAAGAATATCAACAGTATTAAGTATAAAGCGCACTTGGAGAACTATAGTGAAGATTGGATCGATATAAAAGACGCACTAAATCCACATGTTAGTTTTACTAACCTCCCGCCGGGCGACTACAAGATGGTTGCAAAGGCTTATATACCCAATTTCGGCTGGAGCAAAGAAACAGTTCTTTGTTCAATCAATCTTCCGGCAGAATTCCACCACACAATACCCTTTAAACTAATTATATTTTCTTCACTTACGGTGATACTTGTTCTTCTAATTATTACTGCCCAAAAAAAGAAATACACCAACCGCCTTGAGGAGCAGGTTAAAAGTAGAACAAGGAAACTTGAAGACTCGGAAGGCAGGTTATTAAAAACAAATAAGCGGTTACAAAAAGATATCGCCAAAAGAAAAAGAACTGAAAAGGCGTTATCTGAAAGCGAGGAAAATCTAAATGCTATTTTCAATAATGTGCGTGACGGAATTATTCATATAAGCAAATCAGGAAACGTAAAAAAGGTAAATGAAGCATTTCTTGAAATTAGTGAAATCCCTGAAAAGGAGTTGCTCGGCAAATCAGTGTTTACTCTTATCAATAAATTCATTTCAGCCGACCAGATAGGTTATATAACCAATCAGACAAAAAAAATTCTTAATAGTGATCCATTAAAACCGTTTGAAATACATAATAAAGGGAAAGCAATAGAAGTCAGGACTTCAATAAAATACTCTGTCAAAGGTTTTACAGTGCTTATAAGAGATATAACCGCTGAAAAGCTGGTTACGAATAAGTTGGAAAACTACAGTATAAAATTGGAAAAAGAAGTTAATGAGAGAACTTCGAAGCTGATTGAATCTGAAAACAAGATAAGATCGCAATTGGATGAAATTAAGCAGAAAACACAGGAACTTGAAATCACAAATGAACTGCTTTCTAAATCAAACGAAGATCTTATCGGCTTAACAAAGGAGTTGCACGAAAGTGAAGAAAAGTTCAGGAGTATGGCCGAAACAATTGAAGATGTTTTCTGGTTGTGGAAACCTTATAGAATTTTGTACATAAACCGGGCTTACGAAAATATTTTCGAACTTAGTCCTGAAGAGCTTTATTCTAATTTCAGGTCATTTACAAAGGTGATACATCCTGCCGATAAGAGGAGATGCATCAATGAATTTATGAATCACGATTACGATGAAAAGTCTGAATTCAGTTCGGAGTTCAGGATTGTAACAAAAAGCGATAAGATAAAATGGATTGCAGTAAAAGCATTCAGAGTTGCTATGGCTCCAAATGAATTCAAAGTAGTAGGGATTGCATCTGATATATCATTACGCAAAAAGGCTGAGAGCGAAATAGTGAACACTCTGAACAAAGCCAACGAGCTCAATATTCTTAAATCAAATTTTGTTTCAATGGTTTCTCATGAGTTTAGAACTCCTTTGGCTACAATTCTTTCATCAATTGAAATACTAAGCGAATACAGAGAAAAACTTACACCTAATGATGTTACGTCGCATATGGAGAAAATGGTTGAATCAATCGATTATCTAACTGATTTGTTAGATGATGTAATTTTATTAAACAGGGTTGAAGGAGGAAAAATCGAAACGAAACTAAGCAAGTTTAATCCTAATGAATTTTTGGAGAATATTGTTGAAGAGCTTAAAAGCGCTAATGGAAATTGTCCTAAAATCAGCATCAAAGGTTCAATTAAAAAAGAAACAATTGAGACCGATAAAAAATTGTTACGGCAAATTCTGAGTAATCTTATATCAAATGCAATTAAGTATACCGACTCAGATAAAAATGTATTTATAAATGTAAGTGAAGGAATTAACGAACTTAAATATAATATAATTGATGAAGGTATTGGAATTCCTGTCGAAGATCAACAGCTATTATTTACACCGTTTCATCGCGCAAGGAACGCCTATAAGACACCCGGCACAGGCCTTGGCCTAGCAATAGCAAAAGGATCTTTAGACTTATTGAACGGCAGAATGTCTTATATAAGCGAACAGGATAATGGGACTTCATTTGAAGTTGTTATACCAATTACGTGAGGGTTAAATGAAAAAAATTCTTGTAATCGAAGATGACAAAAATATTTGCGAAAACATTTGCCAGATTTTACAAATGAATGATTTCGAAGTTATTTACGCAATGAACGGCGAAGACGGTATTACCAAAGCCAAATTAGAAAAACCCAATCTTATAGTGTCCGATATAATGCTCCCGGGGATAGACGGCTACGAGGTGAAAGAAAAGCTTAGCAAAGTCAATAGCACCAAAATGATTCCATTTATCTTTCTTTCAGCCAAAACAGAGCTTGCCGATATTCGCAGAGGAATGAATACCGGGGCGGACGATTATTTAACCAAGCCGTTTAAGGCCAAGGAACTTCTCGAAGCAATAAAAACTCGTCTCGAAAGGATTGAGAATTTTCGTAATGATAATCAAAAAAGAAACGGCGGTAAATCCAATCTTAACGATAAAATATTCATCTATTCGGGAAAAGATCCTTTATTGATTGATTTTGCGTCGATATTGTTTATTGAAGCGCAAGGCGAGTATTCTTTTGTTCATCTAACAAACGGTAAAAAAAATCTTGTTCGAAAATTACTGAAAGATTGGGAAATAGAACTTCCGCAAAATGAATTTCTGCGAATTCATCGATCGGTAATTATTAATCTTAACCAGGTAAAACGAATAAGCAAAGTAGACGTAAGAAATTACCAGGTGTATCTCAACAACTATGAAAAACCGTTATCAATTAGCCAGCGGTATTCGGTTAAAATAAAACGGTACATGGGCATTTAATATTGTTCCTTTTGTATCATTATTACTCGCTTGCCATATTATATGCGCACTTAACCATTTCTTATACGATTATCATTTATTCATAGTTATAATTGAGTCGTAAATGGAGAAGTAATGGAATCAATATTAGTAGTTGAAGATTCTGTTGATGTACTGAAAAACATTCTTCAGCTTCTGCAAATAAAAGGTTATTCTGCTATCGGAGCCAAAAACGGTGTGATGGGATTGAAACTGGCGAGAGAACATCTGCCCGATTTAATAATATCTGATATTATGATGCCGGAACTTGACGGATATGATTTTTTGCAAGAGATTAGAAATGATCCTTATACCTCAAATATTCCTTTTGTTTTCCTTACAGCCAAAGCTGACAGAAACGCTATGAGGAAAGGTATGGTAAGCGGGGCGGATGATTATGTGGGTAAACCTTTTAAAGCAAAAGAACTGTTTGAAACCATTGAGACACGACTAGATAGAAAGCATAAACAGGATAGCTTTCTTAACGAAATCTATCAGAATATTTCAAAGTATATTCCGCATGAACTGAGAACTCCGCTTGTATCGATTATGGGTTTTACCGATATGATGATTGATGATATTGACTGTAAACGCGAAGAAAGAATTGAGATGCTTAAGAGCATAAAACAATCGTCGAAACGCCTTTATACTACTCTAGAAAAATTTATGATGTATGCAGAAATTGAAACCCTTTGCAAGGATACAAAGAACATGCGCAATTACCTTGAACAAGTTACTGATTCTGCCGAATTAGTTATAAGAATGACGATTGAAGAAAGAGCTGCAAGGGATAATTTTCAAAATAGATTTGATATTGATCTGCAGGATGCCAGCATAAAAATGAGTACGGAACACTTCAAAATTCTTATAAATGAATTAATTGAAAATGCCATTAAGTTTAGTAAAGAGGGAAGCAAAATAGATGTTTTCTCTCAGGTCGAAGATTCTTTCTATAAGATAAGGGTAAAAAACACAGGAAGAGGAATGTCGACTGAACAGATTGCAAAAATTTCACCCTTTATTCAGCATGAACGAAATCTATATGAACAAAATGGTAACGGTTTAGGGCTTGCTACTGTAAAGAAAATTGTTGAGCTTTATGAAACACAAATGAATATTGATAGTGAACCTGGTCAATATACTTCAGTTGAAATTAAGATACCTTTTGATTATATTATATAAAAAAATTTAGAATAAAGTAGTTCCCCACAGGAGGGGTAGTTTTCGTGTCTGATTCTGCCCCTCCGCCTCCCTTCAAAATTACCCGATAATTTCTTCAAGCTTTCCGTTTACATCTAAACCGGCATTTGTACCACGACCTTCGAAAATAGTTTGTTTACCTTTTCTGTGCAG
>JANQLA010000454.1 GCA_028280855.1 Melioribacteraceae bacterium | reverse complement strand
AAATATGATAACTACTTCGGTATTTTGAAATGTGGTGATATTTAGTGAGAAGAGATGGTCAGAAGTGACCATCTCTTAATTCCGACAATTTTTAATTTTCTGACTTTTCCAGGTACTGCTTAAATAACTCTGCAAATACTTTTGGAACGAGATCCATCTTTTCGGGACTTTCCACATAAGCTATTCGCATTTGAGTTTTACCTGGATTTCCGTCACCTCTTACTTCGTAGAATTCTTCCATTGGTGAAGCAAGCATTGTGTAGTGCTTTCCGTCAACTTCTACTTTACCTTCGGAGGCGCAGAAGATCGCAAACTTTCCGAGATCGAAGCCCGGTTTAACAAGGTTACGGACATCAACAACGGAATATATTGATGCGTCAGGACTGGAAACAATAATGCCTGGTAATTCCTCTTTTAAGTTAGCGGTGAGTTTAAGTATCATTTTTGAATAGTATTCACGAATCTCCGCAAACCAATTCTGTAAGTCTTCAACCGATTCCTCAGCAACACCACCAAATAACCATTGATCAATCGCGGGAGGACATAACTCTTTAGTGTTTTCCGCAACAGACTTAACTATGAACTCTTCATTATCCGAAACAATCGCGCCGATTCTTAATCCGCATGCGTTCCAGACTTTTGAAGCCGTTTCAATACTTATTCGTCGTCCCGTTATTCCGGGTACTTTTGTATCATCAAGCGCCCAGATGCTAACCGTTTCATTAGATCCGTATTGAAGTTCGCGGTAAGCTTCGTCGCTTATCATCCATAAATCGTATTCGACACAAAGTTTCGCGAGTTCGATCAAAATGTTCATATCAATGAATTGACCGGTTGGGTTATCGTAAGGTATTACAACCATTGCCCCGGGATTGTGCTGTTGAATAACTTCTTTAACGAGCTGTAGATTCGGCATTTCGAAGTTGCCTTCTTTGCTTAATTGGCGGCTTACCGTAATTGTTTTACGTCCATATGCGGAAGCCATTGCGTTGTAATTTGTATAAGCCGGATCGATAAGCAGCATTGGTTTTTCGTCTGTTCCTGCAGGACCGCAGCAGCCAACCGTTACAAGACCCATTGCCTGCGAACCGCCGTTCGTAATTTGCGAATACAAACCACTGGTATCGAAACCGCTGGCTTTAATGCTGCTTAGAAAGGCTGCATTTGTTTCAGGCATACCCTGTGTGCCGGTGTATTTAATTACGCCGTCTTTAAAGGGACTATTTTCGCTTCTAAGTGAATCCATTCTTCTTTGAATCGCCGGATGTGAGGGTAATGAAACGTTGCCTATGTGAGTGTTGATTGCTTCTACGTCGTCTGTTCTTTTGTTAAACTCGATGCCCGCAATACGTATTGCGGATGGTTGTCTTTTTGCAAAATGTGCTGATAGAGTTGGAGCCATATTATTCCTCAACAAAATTCTTTTTATTTACAAATATATTTAACTAAGCCAAAACAATTTCAATAAACGAATAGCAAAACCATATTTTGCTGAAAAACAGTAGCACATGTCGTTAAATAAAATAAAAACTAAAGGCTATCGCTGAAAATTCAGAATCGGAAAAATTCTACTAAATTGATTAGCTGTATTTACTTTTGTGTTATAATGTGTTATAATGTGTTATAATTTTTTATGATGTAACACTAAGGTTACATTAAAAGTATATTAAAGCTCGCTAAGGCGAACGTCGACTTCATGTCGTGTGTAAATTAAGCCTGTCTTCTTTTACCTAGCCTTAAACGGGCTTTATCTTTTTTAAACTCAATTTATTACTGTCGCTATACCATTCCCCGTATACATTATTACGTGTATCATCTAAATCCATAATTAGACGGAAATCTTTTGCGAGCAAGTTATAAAAACGATCTTCTCCTCTCTCAAATAATCTTTGTAAAGCCCATAAATAATAATCTATGATTTGCAGTCCAATATATTCGTGGGGATATGCTGGTATTATAATTGCGGGTTTGTCAGCCTCAATTTTGTATTTTAATTGAAAATTTTGTTTAGCTTTTTGGATTGCATTATCTAAGGCTTTATTTCTATCAGACTTTCCTCTCCTCGCAAAGTAGATAAAATATTTGTCAGCTTTATGCAGTGAGTTTCTAAAAATTCTTTTCACTAAGTCATCATAAATGTCGTTCTTGTTTAGCTTTTTGCCAGTTAGTTTGAATAAGAATTTAGCTGAATTTGCTATTTCAATTTTTCTTCGTATTGCAACTTGAACTTTGACGTTTAGTTTCACTAGTACTTTAAATACATCTCTCCTCACTTCCTGTAAATCATCTTTAGCGTGAAAAGCAATGGCTGTCCTTTTTCTTGCCGGTTGCATAGATGGAACATTTTTAAAATAGGGATCCAGCAATAACTCTTTTCTTAGTTGTTCTAATAATTTCGAAGCGGTTGCCGGATTTTCTACACTTGCAAATCCTACCATGAAACATTTCGATACTCCTTCATTGCCAATAATTATTTTACCTTTCTTATCAAAAAGGGTTAAATCTCCAGCTTCATCAACGTAGTAATGTTTTAAAATATGTTCTGACTCTTTATTCATTCAAACTAAAAATATAGCACATAACTGTTGAAAGTAAGTAACGATTAGGGCACATTCCCAATATAAGTTATTTTCGTCTTTATCACTCAGATGATATTGCAGTTGACGGAAGGAACAATATTCGAGAGCACCCGCTTATGTGGGTGCTCTCAGGACACAAGCGGGGGTATTTATAGAGGGCATCAGAAAGGACACTTGTATCCAGGGAAAATTCTTTGTTTCAAGTTTTATTTGACTCAAAGTTATTAATAATGTAAATCATAAATCCGAAAGAAAGCAGACCAAACATAATAACTGTTGACCAACCAAAAGTATTGGCCCCGTTAAACTGGCCTGTATACGCGAGATATGTATTCAGTATATTTATAATAAAAAGTGTAATCGTAATTCTTTGCCGGTGTTTGGTTTCTTCTATAAAACTTACCATCCACGTTATTATTCCTAAACCAATTAAAGACACACCCCAAAACTGGTATATTATTAAACCCATCGAACTTAATGCAACATCATAATTAGCCAATAGTGTTGCAGGCAGAAGCAAGCATAGTAGTCCCGACAGAATTGCAATCGATGAATTGATTACTATTAATATTTTGTAATTCATTTATCTTCCCCCCGTAGTGATAATAAATTTAAACACTCTTGTAAAAGAATTCTTCCAATTTCCTCTTGCCGTATTTTGGTGCGATCATATCATTTGAAAGAACCGTCATAAAAAACTCTAATGGTCCGTAAGTTTTAACTGATGTAAATGTCCTAAGAAACCAAAGCATTATATTTTTCATCCATACTGGAAATCCCGATACTTTTACTTTTTTATTAAGTGCCTTGAACGCGATTTCAAATATTTCCCTGTGAGTAAATACATCCGGTCCGCCGACTTCAATTTCTTTTTCGTCACCCGATGCAGCGTTTACGCATACTTCCGCCAGGTCTGCTCCGTGTATCGGATTAATTTTATTTTCACCGGAACCGATTACCATGCCTTTGCCCTTTTTAGCCATGTTCAGGTATTCCATCATATCGGAAAAGAAACCATTCGGGTATATAATAGTGTAATCAATCCCTGATGCTTTTAGCTCTTCCTCAAACTTAAGCTTTGCTTGAATAGCTTTTAGCTGCTTCATTTTATGAGCGCCGAAGACCGAGATGTATATGAACTTGTCTACCCCTGCTGACTTGGTTTCCTCCAATAGGTTTTTGTTTGCCCTGTAATCAACATCCATGTAAGTCAAGCCGTCTTTCTGTTTTGTAATACCAACCGCAGAAAAAACTATGTCTACATCTTTACAAATTCCTTTTATCGAATCTGCATTGGTTATCTCGCAGATTACCTGTTCATCTGTGTATTCTTTTACTTCATTTAGCTTTAATGCATTTCTTGCAATTACGGAAACATGATAACCTTGTTCCTTGAATTCTTTAACAACATATTTTCCAAGATATCCGCTCGCACCCGCTACTAATACTTTTTTCATTTTTAAATCTCCCTAATACATTACTTAACTATATTCAACCCAGATACTATGATTAACCAAACCAAATTCTTTAAGTGTAGTGGCTAATCTTAATCCCAGTTCACTTTCTAAATGATCTTCATCAGAGATTAACCGATGAAGATGAACACTGTAATCTGTTCCGATATTTGCATGAGTATAAATTTTTATTTTCCCGGAATCAGTTTTCTTAGAGACATCCAAAACAAGTTCTTCTAATTGATCCAGCAGTTCATTTTTATTTTCTCTGCCTGATCGCAAGTCTATTCTTTCTAGGATTTTTGTCATTTTTGATTCTCTCTTTTTCTGTATTTAGAACTAAGCTAAATGCCTGCCAAAAGCACAACTCCAATAAAAACAACATGTTAACAAATGCTCACAGATTCAATTGCCATATTTCGTATTGTATTCATTCCGATATTTGGTGATAATGTTTGTGTTACACTATATCTCTATAGTTTTAATTCACTCCAAGTGGTTTCTCGCGAAGAAGCTGCTCAAGAGCCGGAAGCACGTAAAAAGTATTCTGCAGATTAAAATATTCGCGCTCTAATTCGTTTATTTTTTTAATTTGATCAATTCTTGCTCTTAGCATAGTATTTTTGTTAGTTGCGCGTGATGAAACAAATTCCAACAAATCTACTTTATAGCCTTGCATCTGCATAAGAATAGATCTCAGAGAGTCTGCAACCATGTAAATCATTTTTTCCTTAAATAAATTATTCCTTGTTAAACCGGAACAGTTATGATTACTTTTTTTCTTCATCTTTAATGAATGCTGACAACACGATACCGAGAGTATGTTTTTAGCACGGGTTTTTAATCCCAAATACAACGTTTTGTCAGTTGCAGTATCACATGCATGAAGAGAATAAATTAAATCCGGCTGACCTTTATGTTGGTATTCTCCAACATCACTTGTTTGGAAAATCATTCCATTAAATCCGAACTCCTTAGCTCGCGCGCGGTTTTTATCCATTAGTTTCTGATTAGTATCAACACAGTGAATTTCAATATTTCGCTTATCTACCTCAGTAAAATAGAAATAGACTAAAAAGCTTAAGAGACAGTTACCTGCACAACTATCAATAAAGACTAGCTTGCGTTTCCTGGAATACTTCCCGACTTGAGAAATAATGATATCCAGGTATGCAAGAAGCTGCCGCATTTTTGCAGCTTTATCTTTACTGCTCTCATTATTCTCGTTTTGTAGTTTTAGCTTGAAGAATAATTCATTAATTAAATTTTTTGTTTCTGGATTAAGCATTTCTGTTGCTTCCTTAAATTAATTAAGAAGTGGGAAATGCTTTTCGCGGGATAATTATAACTAACTATGAAATGTAGAGAAAATTTTCTGTAGCTTTAACCGTACAAAAGAACATATCTCACCTCTTAAGAACGTGAGAATTTCTTTATTTAGAAGTGTTACGGTTTTCTACAGCCCCAACTTAGCTTATTTGTATAAACAGCTCTGGGAAATTTTCTCCATTATAAATTATGTTGAGTTCAGTTCTGTTGGCAATTTCACTTTACCGATAATAAAATAAATCGATTTACAAAGTGAAATTTTTATGCCAAAACAAAAATACGGATTATTCCGTTAATTTCAAGTTACTCTGTGTAGCTAAAGTTATGTATAATATGTTTTGGTTATTATATTTGGTAATTTATGGTTTTTGGTAAAGTAAGTTGATAAAAAGTGGTTATGGACAAGAACAAATTTTTTAAAGAAGCAACATTGAGGATCTGCGGTAACTTAAAAATTGAAGAAGCAATTTATTCCGCTCTAGAATACATACGGACAGAAATTCTTATTGATCGAATGTTTCTGCAATACTACGACCGGAAAATGAAGCAAATGAGAATTATTGCCCACGCTACTCCGGAAGGAAGCAAAAGTGTTAATTGGGTTGTTCCAATTTCAAACGAAGCTCTCCATGAGTTGATGGATCACGCAACTGAATTCAGCGAACAAGATAAAGACTTCCACTGGTTCTTTGATGATAATCCAGACCAACATGCTCTCATTCATGACATATTCACTTTCCTTGGCTGCAATGTCTCCTCATTGGTTGTTATACCTCTCCGATTAAGAGACAATCAACTAATTGGAGGCGGAAGTTTAATAATTGCAACTGAACATGAAACAAAAATTACTCGTGAACAGTCCCGGCAATTATCCATGCTAAGAGAACCGTTTGCTATAGCATTCTCTAACTCCTTAAAACATGAGAGCGAGCTTAAATTATATAGCAGGGATTTTTTCTGGGAAGCCAGTAAGCGAATACTTGGCAGTCTTAAGATTGAAGTAGGTCTGCAAGAGTGCATCAATTATCTTAAAGAGTTCATGCCGGCTGATGAGATCTACCTGGAACGTTATAAACCGGATCTGGATTCAATGCATTTAGTAGCTCATGCTAATTCAAATATGTGTGAACCTTTAGACACATTAGTTCCTTTTACATCTGAAGCAAAAGCTACTTTGATAAATCTTCATGAATTATTTAAAACTGGAAAACTTCCTCCGGTAATTGTTGTAAATAAACCCGAAGAAGAACCTGTTACCAGATGTATGTTGGACGCTTTAAACTTACCTATCAGTTCCGCTATGAGTCTGCCGCTTGTAATTGGGCAGCAATCTATAGGAACTGTAGCTCTTCTTGCAAAAGGAACTGATCGATATACAGATGAACATGCAGAACTTTTCGCGTCTCTCAAAGAGCCATTCTTTGTTGCAATGCTCAATACGTTAAAACACCGTGAATTAACGGAATTAAAAGATTTATTAGCTGATGACAACAGGTACCTGCACAACGAACTTAGAAAAATTTCGGGTGATGAAATTATTGGTGCTAATTTCGGGCTTAAAGAAGTTATGCAAAAAGTTCAACTGGTTGCTGCGCTTGATAGTCCTGTTATTTTATTAGGTGAAACCGGGGTTGGTAAAGATGTTATAGCAAATGCTATTCATTATTCTTCCTCTCGCAGCAGTGGACCGTTTGTAAGTGTGAACTGCGGCGCTATACCTGACACATTAATTGATAGCGAATTGTTTGGGCATGAAAAAGGCGCCTTCACGGGAGCACTTGCACAAAAACGAGGAAGATTCGAACGAGCAAACAACGGAACAATTTTTCTTGATGAAATTGGAGAACTGCCGCCACAAGCTCAAGTTAGATTACTTAAAGTATTGCAGTCGAAAGAAATTGAACGTGTCGGTGGTGTAAAAACTATTTCTCTTGATATAAGAATAATCGCGGCAACAAACCGTAACCTTGAACAAATGGTAAAAGGTGGGGAATTTCGCGAAGATTTATGGTTCAGATTAAATGTTTTCCCGATAATTATTCCGCCGCTTAGAAACAGGACGTCAGACATACCTGCATTGATTCAACATTTTCTGAGTAAAAAAGTAAGAGAACTGAAGTTAAATGCTGTTCCAAAACTTGAGCAAGGTGCAATGGAGTCAATAATGAATTACACATGGCCCGGAAACGTGAGAGAACTTGAAAATATTGTAGAAAGAGAGTTAATACTAAATCCTGCGGGTCCACTGACATTTGACCAGTTAAAAGTTCATGGCAAAGAAAGTGTTAACAAGGCCGCTATGAATATTTCCGGGGAATTTACGCTGGATGAAGTAATGGCAAGACATATTCAAAATATACTTCAACAAACAAATGGTAAAATTCATGGTCCGGGCGGAGCTGCAGATTTACTTGGAATTAATGCAAATACTTTGAGAAATCGAATGAGTAAACTTGGGATTGATTATAAGAAGAGATGAACCTTCAATGAAGACATGTTCTGCGAGCACCTGTAGGGGTAGATTTTCTTTATTGCACTTTGATAGAATGATGTAAATTTAACCAGAGAAATCAAATCCTAAGATTTAAATGGAGCGGTTTGCGCTTTTCTGTCATTGATAAAAAATTTCAGTTAACTCTTCAATAGATGTAATTATCCCCTCAACCGGTTTTTAGTTAAATCAAAAATTTCTATCTTCAGTCAATATTTTGCTGGCTACTGTGATGAATAACCTATCGGGTAATATTTTTTTAACAATTCTTTGTTTTGCATTTTTGAAGCCGGTGCTCTCAATCTGTTCACAAACTAATAATCCTTATGTGCACAGAATAAGTGTAAATGACGGGCTGTCCCAGAATACGATTAACTCAATTATGCAGGATAGCTATGGGTACTTGTGGATTGGAACTCAGGATGGTTTAAACCGATATGATGCATATAACTTTGAAAATTTTAGAAATAACCGTGATGACGTTAACAGTCTTTCGAATAACTATATCTGGACGGTGTTTGAGGATACTGATAGCATAATATGGATTGGAACATTCGGGGGTGGGTTAAACAAGTTTGATCCCCGGGTTGAAAAGTTTACTCATTATAAAGCCGAGGGAACTACGCCCAGTCCATTAACTAACGACAGGGTATTTGAGATAACGGAACATCCAGCCGGGGTAATTTGGATTGGCACTAACAACGGCTTAAATAGATTAGATAAAAGAGATAATTCCATTAAACAGTATGATAAGATATTATCTGGTGAAGATGGTAAAGAACCGACAAACCTTGTGAGAGCAATTTCACCCGGCAATGAAGATGAGCTATGGTATAATTCGAATTCGGGACTTTCACTTTTAAACCTCAGAACAGGCTACAGCAAACATTTTACTATAGATCCATTCACAAAAAATATTAATCTTGGAAATACAAGCGACCTGACGTTCATTGATAATACATTGTTTGTGCTTTGCGATGAAGGACTTGTCCGGTTGAATTTTTCTGATTCAACATCCAGCGTTATTCTTTCGAAAAACTATCTTCAAAGTATCGCGGGAAATGATGTGACGCTATCCAGGATGTTTATTGACGGGGATAACATTTGCTATGTCGGAAGCACGAAAGGTTTATTCACGTATAACTTGTTGAGCAAAAAATTGAATTTTATTCAAAATGAAAACTCAAACCCGAATAGCTTATCGGATAATTCGATTCTAGCATTTTATAAATCTACCGACAATGTTCTTTGGATCGGCACTCAAAGCGGTTTAAATAAAATTGTTCTTATAAACAACCGGTTCGAATTGCTGAAACCTAATCATTCATCCAAACAAACTTTTAGCGGAATAGGTATTGGGCCGGTTATAGAAGACCGGTTTGGCTATCTTTGGTTAGGAACCCGAAACGAAGCAAAGTTAAATTTATTTGACAAAGCAAATAATCGTGTAAAAGTTTTTAATCACTCAAGCAGTAATAAAAGTTCGATATCCGCTAATTACATTCTTTCAATAATGGAAGATTCAAAAGGTAATATATGGGCAGGTACAAAAGGTAATGGATTGAATAAAATTAATCATACTCGAAATTGGAATGAGCGGGTAACTATAAAACAAATTACACCACATGCAAAAAATAGTGAACAGTTTAATATTGATCGTGTGCAGACAATTTATGAAAGCAGGGATGGCTATATTTGGCTTGGAACCGGTGGCGGAGGGCTATGCAGGTACAACAGCAAAACTAACAGTATTAAATCATACCCGTATTCATTGGACGGTTCGGGGCCTAATCACACATTTGTATTTTCGATTTTGGAAGACAGTAAAAATAACTTCTGGATTGGAACCGCTACCGGCGGTATTAATCTTATGAACAGGCAAAGCGGAAGATTCATTTATTTTACTAATGACCCAGCTGATCAATCCAGTTTAAGCAATAACCTCGTATTGAGCGTTTACGAGTCAACAAAAGGCACAGTTTGGGTAGGTACGGCGGGCGGTTTAAATAAACTTGAGACACCGAATCAACAAAATTTATTCGATTCACTTTCAACAACGGGCAAGAATTTGTCCTTTAAAAGATTTGGTGCTCTCGATGGATTTCCGAATGAAGTAATTTATGGAATACTGGAGGATGAAGCTGGTTACTTGTGGATGAGCACCAATAAAGGTGTTGTTAAATTTGACCAAGAAACTGATAAGGTGATTGCAACTTACGATGTTTCTGACGGATTACAGAACAACGAGTTTAATCAAAACGGGTTCTTCAAAAATAAGAACGGTACAATATATTTTAGCGGAATCGGCGGTTTAAATGTTTTTGAGCCTTCAAAATTGGTTGGGAATCAATTTATTCCGCCAATTGTAATTACGTCCTTTAAATTGTTTAATAAATTCGTTCCCTTATTCAATGATAAAGCAACTGACGCTTTTTCAACTGATAAACATGTTTCATACTTATCGAAGCTTGAACTAGATTATGCGCACAAAGTATTTTCATTTGAATTTTCAGCGCTGAACTTTATCTCAAGCTCTAAAAATGAATATGCTTACATGATGGAAGGATTTGATGAAGACTGGATTTACTCAGGCAATGCCAGGTCGGTAACTTATACGAATCTTGACCCGGGGAATTATACATTTAAAGTGAAAGGATCGAACGATAACGGCGTATGGAATAATGCGGGTAAAACTATAGCTATCTCTATAGCTCCGCCGCCATGGTTAAGCTGGTATGCATATTTATTCTATGCAGCATTTTTCTTCAATGTTCTATTTATGTTTATACGTTTTCGCGAAAAAGAAGCCAAGCGCGAATTGGAAGTTCAAAACAAAATTAATGAAGCTAAGCTTGAAGAACGCGAAGAAGTAAGGAAAAAAAGCTCGGCGGATTTTCACGATGAAGCCGGTAACAAATTAACAAAAATTGCTTTGATCACTGAGCTCGCGCGAAAGGAAGCCGTTAACAATTCATCGTTGCAGGAATACCTAAACGGTATTGAGGAGAATACAAAAGAACTATCGTCAGGTATGCGCGATTTTATCTGGGTGCTTGATAGCGCGAAGGAATCATTATATGATACGGTAAACAGGTTAATTGAATTTGGAACCAATCTTTTTATGTACGCTGAAACCAGGTTTGTCGGTAAAGGATTATCGGAAAAAATGAAAGAAGTACCACTCTCAATGGAAAGCAGGAGAGCTTTTATTTTAATTTTTAAAGAGGCCATGAATAATTGCGTTAAATATTCCCGCGCCGATAAAGTTGAAATGGTTGTCAGCATGAATAAAGATAAGTTTGAGATATATCTTCAAGACAACGGTATTGGTTTTAATACTAAAAACAAAACCGAAGGTTACGGTTTAATAAACATGAGAAACCGGGCAGAAAAACTTGGTTATGAAATTAAGATTGACTCAACTGAAGGTAACGGAGCCAAGATTACAGTAAAATGTAAAATACCTCATTTGAGTGATTGAATTGGAACCGGCTGTAAAGTTAATATTGAACCGACAAAATAATAAGACAGCATGACCGAGAATAATGAAATAAGCGTAGCAATTATTGAAGACGATAATGAGATTCGGAAAATGTTATCGTTAATAATCGATGGTTCTCCCGGTTATAATTGTAAACAAGTTTATGCCGATTGCGAATCTTCATTCGGCGACATCGTTAATAACCCTACTGATGTTGTGCTCATGGATATTGACTTACCTGATATGAACGGAATTGAAGGTGTTGCTCATCTTAAAGAAAAGTTGCTCGAAACCGATTTTATTATGCTTACGATAAAGGATGATGATGAATCAGTATTCGATTCTTTATGCGCAGGAGCATCTGGGTATCTTTTAAAAGATATTCCACCGGCGCAATTGCTTCACTCAATTAAGGAAGTATACGAGGGCGGTTCCCCTATGAGCCCCAGCATTGCTCGAAGAATTATTAATTCATTCAGGCCAACTTCAAACTATACTTTAACAAAACGTGAACTTGAAATTCTTGATCAACTATGCAACGGCGAAAACTATAACGCAATCGCGGAGTTGCTGCACGTCAGCGGGCACACCGTACGAACACACATTAAAAACATCTACAAAAAATTACATGTTAATTCCAGGGGGGAAGCTGTGAAGAAAGCCCTTCGGAACAGGCTCGTTTAAAATACCTCATCTGAGCGATTGTCATCGTCCCTCATCAAATCTATCTTTGATCTAAAGATATCTGCTCCAGTTTAATCAACAACCAATATGAGGGAACAAATGAAAAAACATAAAACCATTTTTCTGTTACTAATTTCTTGTGCAACCGTTATCCATTCGCAAAATGAAATTCCAAATGCAAGCTTTGAAAATTGGGAAAGCGGAAGCCCGGTAAGCTGGTTCAGTACGAACACAAGCTTTACTACAAACATAACGGAATACAGTGATGCACAGGATGGCAACAAAGCTCTGCGAGGTGAAATTATTAATTTTTCCGGGATCGCTTATTTTCCAAGCGTAAGAGCCGTTGACGGGCCTCTCGCACAGCCATTTCCTATTTCACAAAACTATTCTTCCGTAAAAGGATTTTTCCAATACTTCCCATCGCAGACAGGACTCGATATGTGGTTTTCGGTTATTGTTGATTTCTCAAATGACGACGGACCGGTTGCACGAGGCGGACTTCAAATTACAAATGAAGAAACAAGCACGTGGACTGCCTTTGATGTAGCGCTGGATTATTCCGTAGGAAACGGCGGCAATGCTACAAAAGCAACTGTGCAGATTACAATAGGCGGAGACGATGACGGACGACCTCCATCTGATTTTTGGGGAACTTACTTCCTGGTTGATAATGTTTCGTTTGACGGTGTAACATCTGTAAATGAAAACCAAGGCTCAATTCCTGAAAATTTCGAACTGGAACAAAACTTCCCTAATCCGTTCAACCCGGAAACTGTAATTAGTTTTTCACTACCGGAAGCCAGCCAGGTAAATATGGATATTTATAACATGCTCGGTCAACATGTTGCAAAATTAGTAAACAGCGAGATGGCTGCGGGTAAACATAATGTTACATGGAATGCAACTAACAGGTTCAGCAATAATATTAGAATAACAAGTGGTACATATATTTATAAATTAAAAGCCGGAAACTTTTCAGAAGTAAAAAAAATGCTGCTTTTAAAATAGGCTGGATGTAATAAATGACTTTATCAAAACAAGCATTAGTGGCCGTTAAAATTTGCGGGGGAATCATATTCGCGATTCAGGGATTCTTCCTTGCGCTGTTTTTAACATGGCCGTTTGGATCGTCTAATGATATCAATTACTTATCATTCGGCGCCTTAATATTATGCATGGCGGGTTACATCACGGCGTTGTTTCGCCCAAGGGTTGGCGGTTCGGTGATGATCGTATCAGTCATCGCCCTTGTATTAAACGGGATGATTGCTTCAACAAACGATAATATTGGAATAAAATTAACGATTGCGTTAAGCGCAGCAATCCCGGTAATTATTGTTGGACTACTATTCCTGCTACCGGTTAAGCCCGTAAAGAATTTTATAGATAAAGGAGAAAGATAAATTGAAAAGTATAATTCGAACAATATATTTTTTACTAATCATTCAAATGAGTTTCTGTCTCTCTATTTACTCGCAACATGATATGGCCGGGAGTAAAGATCATCCTGCAGTAACACGTTACCCGGATTCAAAAATCGTATACTATGAAGAGCAGGAATATACTACCTACTCAATAGCAACAGGTGCAATTAAAGGTTACAAGTCAATTGAAGATTGGGTAGACATTGAAGGAAAGTTTACGCGCATTTATTACGAGCTAAGCGGTAAGCAAACTATAACACAGCTATACAGGAATTATGAAAAGGCATTTAACCGGGCCGGTTTTGAAATTATCGCAAAAGGCGTTTACAACAAAAGCAACCGTGCAAAGGATGTAGGAGGCAGGCCATGGCTTGGAGTGTTTTATGCTAAAAATCCATATCCGACCGGCAAAAACATTTTAATGGCGCAGGGGTCTTCTACCAGCGGCGGAAGCGCTTTCATATCAGGCAAACAATCGAAAGCATCGGGAACTGTTTATATTACTATTGGCGCTGTCGAATATAGTTCCGACAAAATAGTTTACATTGTTGATGTTATAGAAGAAACAATAATGGAAGACGGTCTTGTTACGATTAGCGCTGAAGAAATAATACGCGGATTTAAAGCCGATGGAAAGATTGCTCTGTATGGAATTTATTTTGATTTCGACAAAGCCACAATAAAACCGGAATCCGAAGAAACATTCAAGGTAATATCTTCGCTGCTGAACAAAGACAAGGCGCTCAACCTATTTGTCGTCGGGCATACTGATATGACAGGGGGCTTGAAACATAATCTTGATCTTTCATCACGTCGCGCTGATGCTGTTGTAAATGAGTTAACCGGGAGGTTTGGTATTGAGGCCAATCGGTTAACCGCGCAAGGTGTGGGTCCACTGGCCCCTGTATCGACCAACTTAACTGATGAAGGTAGAAAGCTTAATCGTCGGGTTGAACTGGTAGTAAAATAAAGCATCATATATCGTTTTAATACTTTCCAACAGGAAAAGTCTCATACACTATTTTTAATGTAAAAAATAATACTGATCAATAATGCTGCTTTCAATTTTAATATTAGTGTTTGTCGAACAGAATTCTAAATTCGGTTATTCCCGTTTCTATTGTTTGCAGCGAAAATTCGAATTGATGTTTTAATAATATTTCGCGCGTAATGGTCAATCCAATGCCTTGACCGTCTTTCTTCGAGCTAAAAAATGGTGAGAATAATTGCTTTTGAGTTTCTTTATTAATGCCGGTTCCATTGTCCCTGATGATCAATTCCGGCTTGTTGTTTTCAATAGTTTCGAATTCAATCTCACCGTTTTCGCCGATCGCTTCAATAGAGTTTTTAACAACATTTACAAGAACTTGTTCGAATTGAAGCCTGTCCAGCGAAATGGAATCTTTTACTTCATTCCGGGTAAAAACAAGCCTAATATTCTTTTCTTCGCAAACAGGACTCATCAAAGAAATTACAGTATCAATTATTCCTTCCAGGTTAGTACTTTTTTTATTCGGTTCAGGAATTCTCACTACGTCTGCAAGATTACTCATGAACCTGTTAAGCAGGTTGTTTCTGTCGATAGCAATGTGAATCGCGTTTTCATAATCCTTTTTATCATTTTCTTCGAGCTGACCGGAATAATTTAGGAAGGAATTGAGAATTGAATTTATTGCCCCTATAGAATTATTGATTTCATGCGACATCATGCGAATTACTTTTTCGTAAGCGCGGCGTTCCGTGTTTATTATTTCTTCAGTTAACTCTTCAATTAATATAAAATGATGTTTTGCGCCCCTGTTATAAAAATATGATTTCTGAATTCGTATCGTTTTTATGCCGGAAAGTTTAACTACACGGGACGACTCATCTTTTAAGGCGGCGATTTCGGTAATTGTAGAATGAGCTATATTATTAATCCGCTTTAAGTTAACTTCGACCTCTTTTAATGCAAGCAGCTTTTCTGCAGCGGGATTAATAGAAATTATTTCGTTATTCAGATTTAGAATTATGATGCCGCTGGGCGATGCATTTATTAGTCGTTCTAGTAAGAAGTTTTGCTCTTCATGAATTATTTTTTCATGGCGAAGCTGATCGATCATCCTGTTATAAACTTCAATAAGATTATCAATCTCAGCGTTGTTAACTTTTACAAGGTGTGTGCTGAAATCCCTGTCTTTAATAGCCTCTATGCCGCTCGATATCATTTTAATTGGGCGAATTAACGAACGGTATATTTTAACCGAGATAATGATGGATAAAACAATGAGAGTTTCCGCGGCAATAAAAAGCAAAGTGTTTATATTTATAAGAAACAATGAAAGTGCGAAGATGCACACATTAACAAGCACAATGTAAATTACATATTGCCTGCCTATCTTCATTTTGTGATGCCGAATTTTTCCATCCTACGGTATAGAGCGGATCTACTTAAGCCTAATGATTTAGCAGCTTTGCTTATATTCCGATCATAAAACAACAACGCTTTTTTAATCATTGATAACTCCATCTCTTCAAGACTAATGGAGCCGATAGGTGGAAGACTATCCAAAGCATTTTTATTTGGTGCAGTCTGCTGCTGTCCGGCAAAGTCCTGAACATCAAGCGAGTTTTTCCCTGAAACTAAAACCGTTCGCTCTACCAGGTTTTTAAGTTCGCGCGTATTACCTGGCAAAGGAAGTTCCGAAAGCCAGTTTAGCGCTTCTGCACTTACTTCCAACTCGTCGCGGTTATAAATCATTTTTAAGTTGTTAATATAAAAACGAACGAGCAAAACAATATCAGTAGGACGTTCGCGCAGAGGTGGTATCTTGATAGTTATCAGGTTTATACGGTAGTATAGATCTTCACGAAATTCATTGTTCTCAATAAGTTCTTTTAAGTCCCTGTTGGTAGCTGAAATAACGCGAACGTCAACTGATTTTGATATACTTGAGCCCAACACTTCAAAGCTTCTATCCTGCAGTACTCTTAACAGCTTTACTTGGCTGCTCATATCAAGGTCGCCTATTTCATCGAGGAAGATAGTGCCTGAATTAGACGCCTCGAAACGACCTACACGGTTTTCCTTTGCATCGGTAAACGATCCTTTTTTATGCCCGAACATTTCACTTTCGAAAAGCGAAGATGAAATACCGCCGAGATTAACTTTAACAAACGGATTCTGTTTTCGCCTGCTGTTATTATGAATCGCTTCGGCAATAACCTCTTTGCCTGTACCGCTTTCGCCAATTATTAATATTGATGCGTCCGTATCACTCACTCTGCTCACGGTCTCAAGAACATCGATGAACTTAGGATCTTCGCCGATTATATTTTCAAAGTCAAATTTTATATTTAGCTCTGCTCTGTTCGTTGAAAATTCGATTTCCTGTATGTTACTTTTATTGAGATGCAATGCGGTTGTAATCGAATTGATCAGATGACGATTGTCCCACGGTTTATTGATGAAATCGAAAGCGCCAAGTTTCATTCCTTTTACAGCCAGATCAATAGAACCCCATGCCGTTATAATTATAACCGGAATAGCAGGCTTAAGGGATTTAATTTCTTCGAGCAACTTTAATCCTTCTTCTCCCGAAGTATTTAGAGAGAAGTTCATATCGAGGAGAACTAAACTAATGTCATTTGCATTTACAGTCTTTAGCGCTTCTTGCGGTGTACCCACAGCAATTGAATTAAAGCCAGCCTGTTTTAACAACAGGTTCAGCGAAGCTTGTACCGCTAAATCATCATCAATAATAAGAATCATTTTTGCGAAGTTAATTTATTCAGAATGTAATGCGTCTACCGGTTGAACTTTTGCAGCCAGCACACTGGGATAAAATGCGCAAATCGTAATTATAAAATAAAGAAAAACAGACGCCGTTAAAATACCCGCTATATAAATTCCAATTTTAGTATCAAATAATTGCAATATCGGTACCTGTACGGCGAAAGCAATTCCGATTACGATTGCGAATGTACCGAGCACAATTGCTTCGCCAATAATTTGCAAAAGAATTCTTTTACCCGATGCTCCAATTGCACGCCTTAAACCAATTTCAGTTCTACGCCTATTAATACTGTACCAAAGCACTCCCATTAAACCAAGCGCAACATTCAATATGAGAAAGAAAGCGATGGAAGATGGAACCAGTATCTCAATCCCCTTATCTTTTATATACCTGTCTCTTATAACTTCGAGCTGACTAACTTTTACATTCCACCCTTTGGTAATTCGGCTTATCTCACCAACAAGTTTCTCTTCGAAGGCTATAGAAGTTCCTGCTTTTACCTTTATAAGAATAGAATTATTTCGTCGAAAATTTGCCGTAGTGTCCCTGTAATTAAACCTGCGAAATATTTTGGGGCTTTCTTCAACAAATTCACCTTTGTACTTATAATTATCAATTACACCAATTACGGTATAATCAGCTTCAGGCTTTCCGTTATCATCGAAACGTTGAAACTTTTTTCCAGCCACACTACTTTCATTAAAAAAGGTTTCTTTGAACAACTTATTAACAACAATCGGTTGAACCAAAGCCGCATCATCGGACTTATTAAACCACCTGCCTTCAATAAAATTTAATCCTGCAGTTTTAGCAAAATCATCGTCTCCTGAATGTAAGATCGTATTAACATAAACTCCCTCAACGTTTTTATAACCGTTTACCCACGTATTACCTGCGTACGGATGTGTATAATCAGAGCAAAAAGAAAACGATTCAATCTGTGTGAAGGAATTTAAAAGGTTATACATATTTTCAACGTTCGTTCTTGTTTCATCCTCGTCATCAGAGTTGGGGCTCAAATTTGCTATCCATACATTTTTATACTCAAATCCCAGCGGATCTGAATAGAAAGAATAGTTATAATAAAATACACTTAGCACGGCGAACAAAACCAGGAATGATAGAAAAACTTCAACCAAAAGAAGTGTATTACTTTTTTTTCTATTCCAAATTAGTTTAAATAAATGCTTAAACATTCGTTCCTCCTCTTAATGCTTCAACAGGATGAAGTTTGGACATCCGGTAAGCTGGATAAGCTCCGGACATAATTCCAAATATCATGCAGATAATTACAGAGATGATAAGCATACTAAAGCTCATCGTGAGATTAACGTGTTTAATAATACCGCTGCTATTTATAGCATTTAATGCTAATGCCGCTAATATTGCGCTTACCACTCCACCGATCAATGTCAGGATAATATTTTCAACAATGAATTGTCCCACAAGAGTGGACTTTGAGGCCCCGAAAGCTTTGCGCACACCGATTTCCGAATTTCTTTCAGTCATCCTGCTTAAATTAATATTTACAAGGTTTATTGAAGGCAGTAACATAAACAGTATCATTAAAAAACCAATACCAGAATAAATGAGAAACGATGCAGGAATACCCGTAGGTTCTTCAATAGTTTTATCGAGAGTAGTTTGATGATCTAATTTATCGGAAGAGTTATAAAATTCTTTAGCAAACATTTCCGAATAAGTTTTCAATACACACTTTAATACATGAGTACGCGAAGGATCCGGCGCGTCCTTCAACGCTTCGCGAAGATTTCGATGAAACTCATTTCTGATAACCGGAAAATCCGAAACTTCTTTGGCTAGTATTGATGCTCCAAAACCTCCAAAAAATGTATCGAGAGTATTACTTTTGGCTGTTGTTGTCGGAACATATACATCGGATGAAATATACCGGTTCAGTACCGAAATGTTTTCTACAACTCCGATAACCCGGTATGTGATACCCCCAACTTCAATTGGCTCTCCAACAACATTTGTTTTTCCAAAATATGCCAGAGCCGTATATTCATTTATAACAGCAACCCGGCTTGCTGATTCATATTCATTTATTCCAAAAGCTTTTCCTTCAATAAAACGAAACGGATAAATTCGCCAAAAAGTATCATCCGTGAATTTTCTTGTCAATTTCAGTTTAATCCCGTTTGGATAAGTAAAGTAATCGCGACCATGCGAGTAGATAGAAATGAGTTCGGGAGTTTCAATGTTTTTTAAATATTTATTCAGGAACTTAAATCCGGGTGAACTCCATGTGCCGCTGGTCTTCGATGAATCTACCCCGATCAACCTGTCGGCAATTAGTATCCTTGACCTATTAACCATTTCACCATCCGAGCTTACCCTGGATTCAATAAATGCTGTAACGATCAGTAATACCATTATAGTAAAGCTGATACCGAACAAACTTATGAATGTAAAAAACTTTCGTCTTAGCAAAACTTTCCCAGCCATCTTTATGTAGTTTGTGAGCATACCTTCCCCCTAATTAACCTGGCATCCATCGAAGAAATGAATAACGCGCTCCGACCTTTCAGCCATGCGTTCATCGTGAGTTACCATTACAATGGTTGTGTTATTTTTTCCATGAAGTTCAGCTAGTATGTCTAGTATCTCGTTTCCCATAGCGCTGTCGAGGTTTCCCGTAGGTTCATCGGCGAGAATAATTTCGGGCTTGCCTACAATTGCGCGGGCTATTGCAACGCGCTGCGCCTGCCCGCCTGAAAGCTGGTTTGGAAAGAGGTTCATTCGCGCGCTTAAACCCACTATCTCAAGCGCTTCGGTTGCAAGTTTTCTTCTCTCTTTTCCAGGCATATTCCTGTATAGCAAGGGAATTTCAACATTGTCGATTACAGTTAAATCGTTTATAAGATGATAACTTTGAAACACAAATCCTATTTTCTGATTCCGCAACTTTGCGAGTTCTTTGTCCTTGTAATTCTTAACCGGCAGCTGGTCTATAGATATATCACCGGATGTCGGTGCATCAAGCAATCCCATAATGTTAAGCAGAGTACTTTTCCCGCTTCCCGAAGGTCCCATTATTGAAAGGAATTCCCCTTTGCGAACTTCGATGCTTACATCCTGAAGAGCCAGTGTTTCAATTGACCTGGTGCGGTATACCTTATCAATGTTTTCCAATAAAATCATTTTAGTTTCCTGTTGGTTTATTAGTTTATTTCTATTTCATCCATGTGGTAATATTCAGTCATATCAGAAAGAATAATTTTGTCTCCGGCTTGAATACCGGATTTAATCTCAACAAAGTCAAAATTCGAAGCTCCAAACACTGCATCCGCCCTAATTGCTTTCGAATCGTTAACAAGATATATTTTTTGATCAGGCGATCCGTTGAAAAACGGCCCGTTCTTTACGCGCACAACATTTGCAACATTGGAAATAATAACGAAGACTTCTACTCGCAGGTTGGGACGAAGCAATTCGTTTTTATTATCATCAAGCTCAATTATAAAGTTTGCCAGGTTGTTCTCCACGGAAGGCGATATGCTTTTAATGCCTCCATACAAATCTGTATTATTGATTCGAACTCTCACCCTCCCGCTTACCCGGAGCTGCGTTGCATAGATATCTGAAATATTCGCTTCCACTTTAAAACTGTTTAGGTTTGCGATCTTCGCTATTATGTCGCCTTCTCTTACATTGGAGCCAATTTCATTTTTAATCCATGTTATAACGCCGCCGGATTCACTACTGATTGATGATTCTTCCAACTTGTTCTTAAGTTCATCAAGCCTGCGTTCCTGTATTCGAAGCTGAAGTCTATAATCCTTTAACTGCGCGGCAATATTTTTCTTTTCATTTTCAATTTGTTTTTCAAGAAGCAATAGTTCTCGTCGGGCAATCTCTAATGTTAGCTTAGACTGTTCTACCTTCACTTCCGTTGACGCCCCAATCTCTAGCAGCTTTTGCTCACGCTTTAAACTCGATTCCAGAAAGGATACTCTTAATTTTTTTATATCAAGATTTGCGATGGATTCCTCTATGCTTTTTTCCGAACTCAGTTCATGTTTTTCAATTTGATTTTTCTGAACCTCTACTTCATCTACAAGCTGCTTGTACTGATTGCTTATAGATTCGCGGTCAAGCTCAAGAAGTTTACTTCCCGTTTTTATATGTTCGCCAAGTTCAAAATTAACATCAATTATTTTAGTATTTATAGGGCTGGTAATCACCTGTTCCTTCTCAGGCAAAACTATACCGGATGCATTCAGTGTCGACTCAACATCGCCAACTTCTGCAATTGCAAATCTTATATTCCTGGAATCCAGATTAGGCGAAAGAAATAATCGAATCGACCATCCAAAAGCAATTAGTATTGCTATTCCTACTGTCCACAAAACAATTTTTTTCCTGTTTACTCTACTTACATATTCTTTGGATAGTTCTCTGTCCATTAACAATTCCTGTAATTTGACTATGAACGAACGCAAAGACCCTGCCACTGTTAAACTACCTTTAAGATTAAAAACCGAAGAATTAGTTTATGGATACTGTTCGATATCAAACAGAGTGCTCGTTATCGAAGAGAGGGAGTTATAACTTGATTACGGGTAGATGAGACTTGTAAAGCACTAGAAGAGACGAAGAATGGAGTCCTTAGTTATCTTGAGATTCCCGAGTGGAAATAAGGGTGTCGGAAGTAGAAACTACACCTTTTAAAACACTGTCGCCAATTCTTCTTTCACATCTTAGCTCCTTGGAATCAAATTCAACTCACTGAACAGCTGGGGCATAATTATCCTTTATCAATCCAGTATCTGCAGTAAAATCCATAAGATATGTTATTCTCATCCCGAGACTTTTAAATGTTGCTACATCAATAAATAATCGGATAATACGCCTTGTTTTGGAAAAGTTATTTAAATAATGAATTAATAAGGACTTTAAAAGATAGATTTTATTACGATAATTAAATAACTCCACGAACTGGATGGAGAATGGATATTGTGATAAAATTCTTCTAAACGTAGCTATTGAAGTAATACTCTCCTACAGTTTGCGATATCCTGATGAAAATGAGTACAGAAAACAGGGTCTTTGAAAATGAAGGGCACAATTTCAGAAACATGTGAAGATGAAATTATAGATAGTTCGAAAAAGATTAGAAATAAATATGAGCATGCTTTTAGTCTAACGCATGATTCGATTATAATTATCTTGAAAGATTCGAGAAAGATAATTGATGTCAACAGCAATGCTTGCTTATTATATGGATACAATAGGGAAGAGCTTCTAAATAAAAAGATCGAAGATGTTTCGATTTATCAAAATGAACAGGTAAATAAAATTAACCTAATAGTGGATGAGGATTCCGTTTACCGGTCTATTTCAACTCACCGCTCGAAAAAAAACAAAAAATTTGTTGTTGAGATTAACGCAAAACTCGATACAATTGACTCAACGCAGATTGTCGTGCTTTTTATTAAACCCGTCACTAAAGAAAGGCAACGAGACGTTGATTTGCTTTATCGGTTAAATTTTGAAAAGCTTACGGCCGAAATCTCATCTACTTTACTGATGTCAGATAAGAACGATGCAAACTCTTCTATAGAATTCGCGCTGCAGAAAGTAGGTGAGTTCATAGAAGCTGATAGATGCATGGTATTTCAAACTTCCGAAGATTTACAAACCGTTAGCATCACACATGAGTGGTGCGTTTTCGACCATCACAAATGCGTACATAAATATCAAAATTATTCAATAGATCGAATTCCTTACTGGTTTAAGAAACTATCTGAACATGATAATTTAATTATCACAAATACATCAAAACTTCCGCATGATGCATGGAATGAAAAAAACATGCTGCAACGCGACGGCGTAAAATCGATGATAGCAGTCCCACTTTCTTCGTCTAATATTTTAATAGGATTTCTTGTATTCCAAAATCTTACTCTTAAAAAAGACTGGAATATTGGCGATGCCAACCTCCTTAAAATAATAGCTGAATTAATTACTCATGCTATAATACAGCAATATGAAGACCTTGCTCGAAAATCAGTAGAGGACGAAATGAGGAAGTTGACAAATGCGGTTGAACAAAGCGCCAACTCAGTTGTAATTACTGACACTGATGGTAATATCGAGTATGTAAATCCTGCATTCACAAAAATAACAGGCTATACTTTCGGAGAGGTAATAGGAAAAAATCCAAGGATTTTAAAATCTGGTAATCAGGAAGAACAAGTTTATAAAGATCTCTGGAACACTATTTCGAACGGTAATCAGTGGGTAGGCAGGTTTCAAAACATTAAGAAAAACGGGGAAGTATTTTGGGAAAATGTTACTATTTCCCCAATCAAAAATATGGGCGGTGAAATTACAAACTACTTAGCTATTAAAGAAGATATTACAGAAAAAATTAAGGTAGAAAACCAGCTCGCAGTTGCTCAAAAAATGGAATCAATTGGTCAACTAGCAGCCGGAATAGCTCATGAAATTAATACTCCCATGCAATATGTTGGTGATAACACAAGCTTTTTAAAAGAAGCATTTGAATCAGTAAATAACTTTATAAATAGTATTTCTGATAATGCGGATGAAAATAGCACATTTAATTTGTCATCTGAAATAAAAAAATTAAAAGATGAAATTGACTTAGAATTTCTAGTCGAAGAAATACCAAATGCATTAGATCAATCGAAAATCGGGATAGACCGCGTTACAAAGATAGTAAAGGCAATGAAGGACTTTGCTCATCCAGGTGAAAAAGATAAATCCTTCCATGATATAAATCATGGCATTGAGGTTACGGCAACAATCTCTAAAAACGAATGGAAATATGTTGCCGATTTGGAGTTGAACCTTAAACCGGATTTACCAAATGTTTATTGTTTACAAGATGAATTGAATCAGGTAATTCTAAATATGATTGTTAACGCTGCTCACGCAATTGAAAAAGTTGCTGAGAGAGAAGATAGGAAAGGAATAATAAAGATATCCACAGATGCAGATGACCAATTCGTCCACATTACAATTTCCGATTCGGGTGAAGGAATTTCACAGGAGAACTTACATAAGATATTTAATCCGTTCTTTACAACAAAAGAGGTTGGTAAAGGTACCGGGCAGGGGTTGTCTATTGCTCATGATATAATTGTAAACAAGCATAATGGACAGCTTGACGTAAACTCCAAAGTGGGAAAAGGAACCGAATTCCATATAAAATTACCATTTGGTAATGAATAATCCTGAGAGAATACATGTCAATTAATTTGAAGTTGATATTATTAATTTTAATCGGGCAAACTATCTCAGCTCTCAATTTTGGCCAGGAAAATGTGCGGATATTTGAAGCCATAACTATTGAAGACGGACTTTCGCAAAATACTGTTCAATCTATTGTACAAGATAAACATGGTTTTCTTTGGTTCGGCACTGAGGCAGGGTTGGATAGATACGATGGTCACACAATAAAAGAATTTAAGTTTTCCCCAACCGATCCAAATAGCTTATCTGATAGTTGGATTCATAAATTATATTTAGATAAAGACGGGAATCTTTGGGTTGGCACCAACAACGGAATAAATCTTTTCGATCGCGCAAAGAATGAATTTAAAAATTATTTGGATGACTACAGTGAGGCTGAGTCGCTTAAACCTATAGTAATTAATGATATAATTCAGGATTTAAACGGTGCTGTTTTGGCAGCAACTAGTAAGGGTCTCTTTAAGTTTAACGGTCAAAAGTTTGAATTCATACCTGTACCTGCTGGTACGAAAAATATCGAAATAAACTTTACTTCGCTAGCAGTTGATAGTAATGGCGTTATGTGGTTGGGAACAGAAAATAGAGGGCTAATTAAATTCAATACTTCAAATCAATCCACCGTAAGATATATTCACTCAACAACCGATAAGCATTCAATTGCTGGTGAAAAAATTTTATTTATTTCCATTGACTACAAAAATAATTTGTGGATAGGTTTAGATAATGTTGGTATAGATTATTTCAACCAATCGTCGCAAGTATTTACACATTATAATACTAATTCTACTACAAATAACATCCCTACGAATAGAGTTAGATCTATATTGAAAAAATCCAGAACTCAGTATTGGATTGGAACATTTGACAACGGATTGTTTTTGTGGAATACAGAAACAAAAGCAGCTACCAATTATAAACATGATAAATACAACAAGCGCAGTTTAAGTAACAACATAGTATTATCAATTTATAAAGATCATTCAGGAATCCTTTGGGCCGGAACTAGCGGCGGAGGTGTAAATAAATCTCAAGTTTCATTGTTCCAGATAGTTGAACACAAAATCAATCGTCAGAATACTCTCAGCAATAATCTCATTTGGAGTTTCAAAGAAGATAGCGATGGAAATATATATACAGGAACTTCTGATGGTCTAAATATTTTTGACAAAAAGCTTAACCATCTTAAAACAATTAAAAATGAATTGAACTCAGATAAAATTATAACTCAAAATACAATTTGGGCTATAGCAATTGATGAAAAGGGTGATGTTTGGTTTGGAACTGGAGATGGGCTGAATAAATTATCTAAAAGCACAAATAAAATAGCACAATACTATTTTGACAAAAACCCGCTGTACACACTTCGAAATAATCGTGTCCAAACATTGTTATATGACTCCCAAAAGAAACTCTGGGTGGGTACTAAAAATGGAATCTTTAAACTCGACACGCAAACAAGTTCCTATGAGTATATAGATTCGGTCGTTACTTCAGGTAATGATATCAAATTGGACGAGACTTTTGTCCTCTTTGAAGATTTTCAAAAAAACATTTGGGTTGGTACCCGAGATAAAGGATTGATAAAGTATGACCGTATAAATAACGAATACTTTTCTTTAACTTCTAAACTGAATGATCCATCTACACTAAGTTCAAATGATATAATTTCCATCCAGCAATCCAAAGATAGCTCGATATGGATAGGAACTCCATATGGACTTAACAAAATTAATCCGTTGACATTCGAAGTGAAACAATATCATGTGTCCGACGGATTACCTGATGAAGTAATCTATGGCATTATAGAGGATGAGCATAATTACTTATGGGTGAGCACTAATAACGGAATTTGTAGATTCTATCCAAGTGCTAACGAATTTAAAACTTATACAGTTAACGATGGTTTACAAAGCAACGAATTTAATGTAGGTGCATATCTCAAACTAAAATCCGGAAAACTATTATTCGGTGGAATAAACGGATTCAACGCATTTGATCCCGAAAAAATGGAAGCAACAAGAGCTAAACCTCAAATCCAGTTCACAGGAATTAAGAAATTTGATAAAGAATTGTTACTTGATAAATCGTTACAGGAAACATCACTAATTCAACTAGCACATGATGAGAATTATTTTACAATTGAGTTCGCACTGTTGGACTTCACTTCGCCAAGAACGAATTCATATTACTACTCAATTACTGATTCGGATAAAGGATGGATTGATATTGGAAATAAACATGACATTACTTTTACAAATTTAGCAGCAGGCGAATATAACCTAAGAATAAAAGGGATAACGAGTGACGGTGTAGAAAGCATTAATACCAGTAAAATTAAAATAATAATTGAACCCGTATTTTGGTCAACTTGGTGGTTCAGAATAATTGCGATAGTCTTCTTCGCGATGTTATTGTTCTTTGGTCACAAATATCGAATGCGTAGCGTTAGAACCAGGAACGATCTTCTTGAAAGAATTATCGATCAAAAGACAAAGGATTTGAGAATCACAAATCGTGAATTAATTTTTGCAAAAGAAGAATTGGCAACTGAAAAGGAAGAACTGACAACAACACTCAAATCAATTGCTGACGGAGTAATTAGTATTAATCATTTTGGAACTATCACTCTTGCAAATCAAGCGGCTGAAGAGATATTGCAAAAATCAAACGCTAATCTGCTGGGAAAAAATATTATTGAAGTTTTGCTACCGGAAAAGAAAGACGGATGTAAAGTTAATCCGGAGCAATGCATAAAAGACTTTATGAATAAATGGCAAAACAAAATATTCAAACTTTCGATTGAAGACGAATCAAAGATTATAAATATAAATTCAGCTGAGATAATTAGTACTAGTGAAGAACATCATGGATATGTTATAGTCCTGAAAGATGTTACAAAAAAAGTAAAACTTGAGAACCAACTGGCAATGTCGCAGAAAATGGAATCAATAGGTCAACTTGCAGCTGGAATTGCCCACGAAATAAATACACCAATGCAGTATGTTGGTGACAATACATCTTTTTTCCGCGACTCTTTTTCAGTCATATTCGGCTACTTATCAGAGATTAGAGTAAAATTAATTGAAAAGTACGGTGATGATAGTTTATTAATACTGGATGAAACATCTGAAGAATGTGATCTGGATTTTGTGCTGGAAGAAATACCGGAAGCTCTTAACCAATCGGATATTGGTATTCAAAAAGTGTCAAAAATAGTCAAAGCAATGAAAGATTTTGCGCACCTCGGTGAAAAGAAAAAAACATACAATAACATTAACCATGGAATTGAAGTTACAAGTACTATATCTAAGAATGAATGGAAATATCACTCAAAGTTAGAGCTGAAACTAGAAAACAGTTTACCGGAAATATACTGCTTGCAAGATGAGTTAAATCAGGCAATACTAAATATGATCATTAATTCCGTTCATTCAATAGAAGAAAAGTATAAAGGAAGCAATAACGAGCTTGGCCAAATAGTTATTGAAACATCCTATGATGATGAATATGTTACAATAAAAATCTCCGACAATGGCAATGGAATCCCCGAAAAATATCTTACAAAAATATTTGATCCTTTCTTTACAACGAAGGAAGTTGGAAAAGGGAGCGGCCAGGGTCTTTCAATAGCACACGATGTAATTGTAAATAAACACCGTGGAAATATTGAAGTAAATTCTGTTATTGGCAAGGGAACTAATATAGTAATTACACTTCCGATCCATGAAAACGAATCTATCACGGCAACCGAATAACTAATGGTGACAATATGAAAATAATATTTGTTGATGATGAAAGTAACATCATAAGCGGCTTGAAGAGAATGTTGTTTTCACTGAGAAAAGAATGGGAAATGTACTTCGCTATTGGTGCAGAAGAAGCTCTCAAGATTTTAGAAAAACAACAAATCGACATCATTGTTACTGATATGCGAATGCCAGTGATTGATGGAGCTAAACTTCTTCAAATTGTTGCGGATAAATATCCACATATGATTCGTATAATATTATCGGGACATTCTGATGAAGAGATGGCTATAAGATCCACAACAGTAGCTCATCAATTTTTGGCAAAACCATTTAACTCGGATGAGTTGATTAAAGTAATTAGTAAAACATACAATCTGCGCTCACTATTCATGGATGAAAATGTAGCAAATTTGGTTAACGGAATTGAGAACCTACCTAGTGTGCCCGACTTATATTTAAAACTAGATGAGGAACTAAAATCACCCAATACTTCATTAAAAAATGTTGGAGAAATAATTAACTGCGATATCGCAATGTCGGCAAAAATATTAAAACTTGTTAACTCGGCTTTCTTCGGATTACCGGCAAATGTTACTAATCCTCTGCAAGCTGTAAATTTGCTGGGTGTTAATGTTGTTAAGTCCTTAGTCTTATTTTCAAAATTTTTCTCATTGAATGTCGACTATACCAGCAAGGCTTTTTCATTAGAAAAATTATGGAGCCATAGCATAGGTGTAGCTAATCTAGCTCAAAAAATTTTTGATGAAGAATGCAATGAAAGAGATAATGAGCGAGAAACTTATATTGCCGGATTGCTTCATGACGTGGGTAAAATAATTTTGCATGTTATTCCTGACTACCGCCAAAGAATAAGTTCCCTTGAAACTGACGATTCATATGAGTACCGGAACGAAGAACAGGAACTTTTAAATACGACTCATGCCGAGGTTGGGGCGTATCTTCTTGGCGTATGGAATTTACCCGAAAAAGTAATTGAAGTAGTTGCTATGCACCATAATACTATGCTGTTGGATAGACCAGGATTCAGTTCCGCCAAGTGCGTGATGATTGCAAATATTCTTGAGCATAATTCCGAAAAATATGTTGAATATCTAGAAAATTATTACGATGAAGATAGAATTACAAAGTGGTTAGAATTAACAAATGCTTAAACAGGTTACAAAAAATAGCAAGCTCCTTTTTGTGGATGGTGATTATGAGCTTTCCGCGATTAAGAGAAATTTACATTCCTCGTATAATATAGCTACATGTAATTCGTTCTTGAAAGCATTAAAAGAAGATTGTGGAAACTGCAGAGCACATGATGGCAATGGATTAGGTTTTACTTTAGCAAATAGGTTAGCCCAGTTAAACGGAATTAAATTTATCATTAAAAGTAAAAAAAATGAACTAAATTTTCAATTATATTTCCTAAACCAAAATTTACGCAATAGGAGAAGTTATGCATAAGATTTTATTAGTCGACGATGATGAAAATATTTTGCACGCCTATAAGAGAAATTTGCGAACAAAGTTTAATGTGCATACTACCAATAACCCTGTGGAAGGATTAGAACTCGTCAAAAGCAATAACTATTCCGTAGTAATGTCAGATTATAACATGCCTGAGATAAAAGGAATTGAATTTCTATCAAAAGTAAAAGACTTAAAGCCGGATACCGTAAGAATTATGCTCACTGGTTATGCTGACGTTAATACAGCAATTAACGCGGTGAATGAAGGAAATATTTTTAGATTCTTGACGAAGCCTTGTCAGACTGATGATTTATTAAAAACTCTTTATAATGCTGTTCATCAGTATAACCTGGTGGTAGCAGAAAGAGAACTATTGGAAAAAACTCTGAAAGGATGCATGAAAATTCTTGTTGACATACTTTCTGTAACAAATCCATTGGCGTTTAACCTCGGTGCCAGATTTAGAGCGATGTCCCGCAAAATATCTATCAGGTTGAAGATAAACGAAATTTGGGAAGTGGAGATGGCGTGTCTTCTTTCTCAAATAGGATGTGTTGGGGTTCCACAGAATGTTCTGGAAAAGAAGAGTCATGGGGAAGATATCAGCATCTCCGAATTAGAATTATATTCTTCTCATCCGCAGATTGGAAAATCGCTCCTTCAAAATATTCCAAGATTTGAAAATATTGCCAATGCAATCGGTTATCAATTTCATAGTTATAATGGAAACGACTTAACCGATGATTTCGTGGTTGGCGATAATATTCCTTTCATCGGCAGACTTTTGAGGTTACTGAACGACTATTTTGTTATGTCAAACTTAGGATTGGATAACGAAATTATACTCTCAAAACTATACAAACAAAAAGAAGAATATGATCCTGAAATTTTCGGAGCTCTGGAAGCTGAATTACGTGGTGCTAAAGAAGGCTTAACCTTACACACCATTAACTCTGAAGAACTTAAATCAGGGATGGTACTTGTCGATGGAATTTTTGATTCGAAAGATCACTTGCTACTTCCAAAGGGAACTGAATTATCTGACGTGTCTATTATAAAACTTTCCAATTACGCTAAGATGGGTGGTATTAAAGAACCGATCAAAGTCTACACTAGTAATCTTGATTAGTTGTTAATGCCTGCAGCTTAATATTAAACACTGTGCTCAGGAACTTATACTTTGGCTTGAATTAGCTTGACTCCCAAAAGCATGTTTGCAATCCAACTAGTTGATAAGATGATATAGAAGTTTCGGAATCTCTTTTACATTGCAAACTCTGTCTGCAAGATTCAGATTCATTACCGACTCCGGCATGGAAGGAAGAATTGCCGTCGACGGGTCCTGTATAATTACTTTTCCATTGGCAGCAGATATATACCCGGCGCCTAAAGTGCCGTCGCGACCCATGCCCGTTAATACAACACCAACACTTTTGTTTCCGAACTTTTTCGCAATACTCTCAAATAAAGGGTCGGCTGAGGGTTTAACATAATTTACCGGTTCAGTATCAAGAAGCTTAATTGTTAGGAAATCATCATTAATAACCATGTGTCTTTCGCCAGGCGCAAGGTATATGTTTTTTGGTCTTATCTTCATTTCATTTTCAGCAAGGTGAATTGGCAACGAAGTTTTTTCTTGTAATGATTTTACAAATGTTTTCAGCATCCACTCTTGTCCATGCTGCACTAAAAAATATGCTGCGTTGAGAGTTACGTCAAGGTGAGTTAAAAAAGTTGAAACAGTAAAAGGTCCGCCGGTACTTGCAACTATTCCTATTCCATAGAAAGGCTGGGAAGTTTCGATACTTTTTTCAGGAATGTTGAAAGGCTTTACGCCCATGGATTTACGATGTAGGGTAGCTTCAATTAGATTAAAAAGCTCATATTTATCAACAGGTTTGGCAACATATTCATCCGCGCCTGCGAATAACGCGCGCTTTCGGGCCTCCTCAAGATTAACTGCCGTAAGAACAATTATTATTGGTTGAATTTCACTTTCAAATCGGATGCGCTTCGTTAATTCTATTCCATCCAGTTCGGGCATCAGCCAGTCTGTAATTACTAAATCGAAAGATTGCTCTCTTAGAACTTTTAATGCGTCGTTTCCATCGGTTGATATTGTAACATTGTATCCTTGTGACGTCAATATCCTGCGATAATAAAACCTTGACTGAGAGTCGTCTTCTACGAGTAGTATTTTGGCGTCGGGCATTAGAAAATAAATTGAATTGTAGTGTGAACAAATATAACAATAAATCAAAAGAACAAAATCAACGAGTATAATAATGATCTTTTTTATAAAGCTTTGAATCGTATGTTCTCTTGTCGCCAATTTGATTAACGATGAAGTGTTTCTCGGGTTTACCGTCCACCTCAAAAATTTCATATCCAACTATTCCATTCTTAATAAGCGTAGCTAATATTTTGAAGAACTCCTCCTTTTCTTCGGGGTTTAAGTCGGAAAAGTTAAGCCGATCAGGTTTACCCAGGTTTAGAAAGTTTTCAATTTTATCAAAAACTTTTGAAGGCTTTGTATAGGTTAGCGTGTCTTTTTGCTTAGATTTTCCCTGAGAGTTTTTATATTCGGTGAAATATCGTTTAAGAATAGCTTGAGTGTTTTGATTATTATCTATTGGTTTCATAACATATCTCCCGATGAATATTATCGATAAATTCTATTATTATTTTAGCCCATAATTAAAATCCTGCTCTTTGTTTTTCAATAATTATCTTATTAGAAAAAAAAGAAATTATTATTAACTGTAGAATATTACCAGTCCAAACATTCAATAAAATTCTTAGTACTAAAAGAATGCTTAAAAACTTTCCCATGTTGTTTTCAATCCAAACGTAAAATATTTCTGAAGCAGAAAGTTTACAGTAACAACAATTACTGTTGAAAATATTTTTGCGACAGTTGGATGAAGTCCTACTATAGTTATTAAAGCTAATAGTAGCAGGTAATCAGCCCCTAACCCTTGGAGAACAACGATAAAATATTTAAACAATTGATTATGAGTCTTGCCGTGATTCCGGTTTACCTTAAAAGCGAAATGTTTGGCAAGCCAGAAACCCGTTGGGACTGTTGCTAAAAAAGCTACAACTAAACTTATGGTATACGATTCAAAATGAAACTTGTACAACATTATGCCTGCTTCGGGTAAAACAAATTGATACAAAAGTGCAAATAGAAGAATATTAAAAACAGTGTTTGCGCCCCCTACCGCAAGGTATGCATAAACCTCATAAGTCATTAATTTTCTGAATAACGGGTAAAACAATTCAAGAAAATATTGAATTGTATTTTTTAGCATACTGTAGCCTGAGCATATGGCGACTTATTTACAATAAGCTGCTGGGCATGAGATAAATACCATTGGGCTAGTTCATGCATAGGCAAGCCTTTTGCCGCCGAGTAATTCATGTCTTCAATCTTTTTACGTTCTGTCGGATTTTCAATCAAATGCGATACAGCATCAGCGAGGCTTTGTGCATCATCGGGTGTAAAATAGGTCCCGCCATATCCTTCTTCCTCAACAACTCTTTCAAGATCATCAATTTTAGGTAGTATACAAGCTCTTGCATAGCTGCCCGCTTGATGCAGTATACCGGAGCTGCCGGTTGTTGTTGTGTATGGAAAGATTACAAAAGTGCTATCTTTAAAAATTGATTCTACTTTTTCTTCAGGCACGTACCCGGTAAAGACGACTTTCTCCATGTCTTGGTATTTCCCCTTTACATCCTCAAGGTATCCTTTAACATTTGGGTTATCAGTTCCTGCAACAGTAGCGGTAAACTTTTGATGAGGATATTTTTTTTCAAGTATTTTTATCGCATCTAGCATCACCTCAACTTTTTTATAAGTGCCAAACTTTCCAAAAGCCATCAGGTTAATTTCTTCAATTGGTTCTTTGATGTAGCTGCGTTCAGGCAAATCAAAATTACCATGCGGCAATAGCACAACATTTTCTTTATTGTACTTTTCTTTAACAATCCTTACATACTCGGATATTGTAAGACCTACCAAATCCGCTTTTAGTAACAACTTAGTCAGTTGCTTTCCAATCCAAAGAAATAGGTCTCCCTTCAATTTGCTGTTAGCCATTCCAATTGTATCTAACTTCACAGTTTCAGTGATGTTATGCAGTATAATCATTGACGGGACATTCATCAGTTTACAAATCCATGGGGTTAATAATCCTAATGCCGCCGGTATTTTTCCTTCGCCGAAGGTCATGAATTGTAAATTAAAAATAACTACATCCGGCTTTAGCTTTTTCAATGTTCTCGCAATTTGCATAAAACTAAAATTGCTATTGAAAGACCAGCATGGTATTAAATCAATTCCTTTTTGTGCATACTTGTTGTATTGCGAATTATCGTCAAGATAGTTTGTAAGTACATATATCTTTTCAACCTCCGGTTTACCTAAAAAACTATTTATTAAGTGATATCCATATTCATTTAATGTTACCTGGCTGGGTGGATAGGGTGATACAAATGCTATTTTCATTTTTTCTCTCACAGTGTTTTAATTAATCCTTTCGTTTTATACCGTTACTTGACAACTAGTATGCCAATGATTAATTAGTTGAAAACCGGTTAATTCGTGAGGTGAACAAAAAAAGGCTTCCAGCATATGGAATGCTCGATCATTTATTCCATAATTAGGATGAAAATAGAGTTTAGCTCATTCAATTAAATGAGGGTTATTGTCAATTACTTTAATCGCATCTATTCTCCAGTGATCGCCCTGGTACAGCAATACTATAGCCATATGTAATTTGTACGATTCTTTTTCCTCGTTAGGGTAGATATAGGTAAGCACAGCATTGCTATCAATTGCAGAACAAACCAGTCCATCATTAGACCAGTTTTTTATATAAAAATGGTGGTATTCATCCTTTCTTGAGATTACTGGTTCAATGACACCATCATAGCTAGCTGCAAGTTGTTTGAACCAGCTTTCAGTGTAGTATTCTTTACCGGCGATAATATCGTTAGTTGCATATAGATGATTTAAATGCGCCCAGATGTTTGCGTAATCTTTTTCGAGTGTTACCAGTTCGAGACTGTCCGGTATTACTTGAGACTCTACTGTTATATCAATTTTGGTTTGATGATTTTCCGCAATCTTATCTGCTCGTAAAAACACCGGCTTCTCAGAAGATCTGTTAATAGTTCTTCCCTGTAAGAAAAGATAAATTGCAACAAGAACGACGAATGATATAAAAAGTGATCTTAGAATCATGGTTGCAACGTAATTGATAAAGATTTTGCATCATCTACTTTAGCGAAGATTGAATATTCATTTACTTCTTCTGCTGTTATTTCAATTGACGCGAAACCATTAAGAGAAATTTCTTCCATTAGATTGGTGAATTTTCCATTGTCGCAGATAAACTTTACAACAGTTCCGTCCGCTATCAAGTTATCATAGCGATCTTTTAATGGTCCGGCAATAATGCGATAGACTTTTTTTATATCTATATACTTTGCTTTTAATGGTATTGATACGCACGATCCCGGTTCAATATAATAAGAGGATAATGCTAAATGCCCTTGTGCTCTGTAAACGCCAACCTTCTTATTTAGTTGGAGTATCTCTTCCTCAAATAATTCAGCGCCTTCAGCCGCATCAACAATGTTCCTCCATTCATCCACAGCTAGGAAAATTCTCTGTTGAGCATTGCTTGAATCAAGATTAATAATTTTGGACGACCTGTAATCAACCTCTTCTATTTTAGGAGGAAGAATATTTTTTAAATAAACTTTATAATAAAATTTATTGTCACCATGTTGTAAACAAAGTCGGCCGGGTCCTTCAACTATACCATGATCTTTTTTCGGGTATAAATGAAATCCATTCTTACCATATCTAATTTTAACAGGAATTGGTTGTGTGAATGAATTTAATATAGCTTCCCATTGATCACCCTTCGCTTCGAATTCTAAATCTTTTAAAGGCATGTACAAGGTATCGGAACTATTGATCATAATTGGTTCTTGAACTATTTCATTATTACATGCTGATATTAAAACAAGCAATAAAACTACAACCATATTTAGCTTAATGATTCTCATTGTAAATAAATCTCCTTCGAAACAAAACAATGTGGAAGCACTACAATGCCTTTGTTCCTTTCTGCCAATTCATCTCTTTTAATTGATCTTACCTCTTTCGGTTTACCGTTTATAAATAGAGAGATTGGAACCGCTTCGATTCTCTGAGCTCGCTCCTGCACCTTTACAAACTTTGTTTCAAAAGTAAGATTAAGACCGCTTCGCAATGCCTTTGGATGAAGATAAAGCTTCGTTTGCCATATTGTGCCTGAACTATCTTTCTCGGCTATAAGGATACCCGGAATGCTAATGTCAACTGTTAATTGGTTGTAATAACTTGTTTCTATTTTCATTTCACCTTTGCCCAAATCCGTAACGGAATACGAGGGATAGCCTCCATGAATGTATCCTCTTTCACTTACATCGGTTTTAGCGTGAATATCTAATGATACGATCTCGAGGGAATCCATTTTATCGTAATCATCTAAATCAATCTGAAAAAAGCTGCTGCCCTTTGGCGATAAATTGTATATTAATGCTGTTGCGGGATAATAGTTTTTGGAAACACCATTTTGAAATTTCAATGAAGCCATTAGGGCAATGTTTACGGGAATATTATCAGTATTCAGTATTTCCCCTGTAACAAAATATTTTTTATCATCTTTAATAAGGCTTACCTGCTTAAATTCGGCGAACGGCCTTTTAACCCTGTCATCCTTTACCGTAGGAAAACTGCTTATAACCCGTTTCCCTTGTTTCTTGAACAGTGTATATGTATAACTTCTGATTTGTTCATCCGGGATCTCCGACACAAAAATTGTGGGAAGTACATACCACCTGTCATTTTCATTTACGAGCTTCAATGTATCTTCTTTAGCCAAATGACCAAGTGCGGTATTCCATCGTGTGTACACTTCAACAGATGATGTATCTTCACTACGATAAACTTCGTTAGCAGAAATACTATCCAGTTTAGCATATGAAGGAAGCAGTCCTCCGTCATTAACCGATTTTTCAAGCAGGAATTGATCCAATGTAAATACCGGAGACGGTTTATAAAATTGGAAAGCTTTTTCAAATCGCTGAAAGTCAAGTTCGTTATAGTAATTCAAGACTGCTGTTACAGGGTGAGCCTGTTTTTTTACTAGTAACAACTCATAAACCTGGTTAATCATAAAGTATGAGAAGAACAGTAATGGCAGAAGAGAAGAAGAATAGGTTATACTTAACGGATAATTGTTATCATCTGATGGGCGCAAATTAAAATAGTCCTTCTCTTTGTATTTCATCAAATAGAAAAAAGTAAGTAAAAAATTGATGCATAAACTCGATACCGGGAATATTCCCCAGGCATACTTAAGAAACGGATTCAAAGTCTGCGGCTCAATCGGCTTTATAGTTGAGACATTTCCTTTTTCCCAAACCATTATCCCGTTCTCTAATCTTATAGTCCTATTCCATCCCGTGTAATACAATAATGGATCATAATACCTGTCGTTACTGAAAACATATTTAAGACTATATTTTTCCGAACGAGTTAAGAAATCCGTAAGAGAAGCTAAACCCTCGGTACCCGTGAACTTGGCATTTTCGAGTCTTTCAACAGGTCGCGAAGTAAGTTCAGGTAATCTTCGCGCGGAATGATAATTGCCGTCAACAGTAGCTGCAAGCGAATTAGCACTCAACCAGGCCATCTGGTCGCCAAATCCCAATGTAAGGTAACGCCAGCGCATGTGATCATCTCTGTTAAGGAAATTCTGTATAGGCAGGATGTCGACTTCTTTTGGCTGGAGCGGACGAAAACTAGCCAGATGAAAAATGAAAATCACAAACAGCAAGTATGAAAATGCAGATAACCCCGAGAGTATAAAATGAGTGCTGCTTCCAAAATTTTTAACCCAAAACTCTTTTACGGGTCCGGCAAGAAATGAATAGAGAAATTTTGCCATAAATGGAATTGCAATAATCGAAGCCCAGAATCCAAAACGATCGAGAGTAAGAATGTTGAACACTTTTTCTCCCATCATCATTTTGGGTAATGGAGTGGTTGCGCCGCTTCCTAAAAGAAGACAGACAAAAAAAGAAACCGCCCATCCCCAAAAACGTTTATTCTTTACTGCTGAGTAGGTTATTGCGGGTAATAGCGCAAAAACTAATGTTAGCGGTATTACATAAAATACAAGTGCGGAAGAAATGTTCTCAAAAAAATTGTCTCTCGATCCATGAGGTATAGATACTTGTGTGATCGGGTCGGTTTTGCTCCAGTACCAGTAAGGAAATATTAGACCAATAAGCAGTATTAATGTGAGACCGCCAAAAAGTATTATTGACCTATACTTTTTAATGGCGGTTTTAATAGCATTCCAAACAAACGAAAGAAAATTTGTATTCTTCTCTTCCTTCGGCATAACGTCCGTTAAAGCCATAAACAATGTTGGCGCTATAAAAAAGACCATACCAAAGATAGGCGTTACGTGATGAGAAGAGATAGCAACCGATAAAAACGATAACGCCATTACCAGGTATATTGGTTTATTCTTCACTATGTACTGGTATAAAAAAGGTAAAGCATTTAGCAAAAACGCAAGTCCTGTTAAAGTAGGAACCTGACCAAATACGTGTAAAGTCTCGATTATTGATGATAAAACTGCAGCAAGTATAGCCGCTACACCGGCGGTTGTTTTACTAAAAAACATTTTTGTAAAGCGGTACACTCCCGCAATTAGTATTTCGTAAATAAAGACCGCGTAAATGCTGAAAGCAACTTTTAATGGAAACACTTTGCCGATAAGGGCTATCGATTGATGAACTAAAGGCGGATAACTGATGGTCAAGAAACCTGTGTACCAACGGTACTCCCACGGCTCAAACCAAAATCTCGCGTAGTGATCGGCGAAAAACATATGAACAAAAGCATCATAAGTTTTGGGAAGTGTAAAGTAAATGATTACTCCATGAGAAATTAGTACAAGAGAAACGGCGATCAGCAGCAGTTTCTTTCCCGTTGTTTCTGCAAGTAATCCGTTGTCTTCATTTAACACTTATTTATTCCTTATCTGTAAAGTAGCTCTCAAAACTTTCCTTTGTCACGTTAATACCATTCTTCAAGCCGAGGCAGCTCCAACTTTCAATTTGTTATTCGTTACCAAACTATTCTTACCGTCAAATATTGAGTAACCTGATTTTGTTTTTAGCTTATTTGAAATATTGTACTGATAATACAGCATGACCAGTTGCGCGGGAATTTTTACACTGTCTTTTAGTTTCAACTTTGAATCACCAATTTCGCTCCAGTGCATTAAAGGGAATTCAAGAACTCCTTTCTGCAAAGTGCTTCTTCCGAATTTTTGTTGAAGTCGGAGGAATATTTCTACATCAAATAACCAGGGCGTTTTAAATGGTTTACTGAATAAAAATGGAACCAGGTTTTTATGAAAGATCTTTGCGCCGCATTGAGTATCCTGAAATCCCGATTTCAATATTATCCTGATGAATTTCTTTACAACGCCGCTTAATAATGACCTATTATCATTCCTGTTGATATCTGCGCCTAGTCTTTGAATTCTACTGCCGACAATAGCACCGAACCGGGGATATTGTTCTTTGTGTTTCGCCATTTGTAGCCATTCTTCAGGTTTAGTTGCCAAATCAGCATCCAGAAAACCAAGCAATGAAGCGTTGAAGTTTTTGTGCATGTACAACATTCCCTGTCTTACCGCTTCGGATTTACCGCTATTCTTTTTGAGTGAATAGACAGAGATATTATTCGGACTTTCAATCTGAATTCCTCTCAAAACAGCCAGGGTATTGTCTTTACTTCCGTCATTCACAAAGCAAAGCAATACATCCGGATTGCTTCTTGCAAATGATAGAAAGTCGCTAAAAGGAAACCTGCTCTCTTCATTATAACAAGGAACAATGATTGCATACCTTTTCTCTAATGCGGGATTACCAACCTTTCTTTCCTTTTTAGCAACAGCATACTTTTTTTCCAGCAATGAAATTGTATGCATGTATTTCTCCAGAGATTCACTATCGGTATTAAACAGGCCGATACCTGTATTTTTAGTTTGGATTGTATTCATGATAATTTCTTCGTTTAATGAATGATTTTGTTATTTTCTTTTTACTTTTGCTATAATCTCAAAAGAGATGCCAAGTATTATTTTGTTGTTTTTTGATAAATTTTGCATCTTTTTCTTTAAACTTTCCACATAATGGAATCCAGTCTAATAATTGTAACAGTTTCCATTCTCTCAATTTTTTTATATTTTAGACCAGCAGTCTGATTTAATAATATATTTAAGCAATGCAAATGAGCAATTATAAAATTTTCATTATTGAAGATGATCCATGGTATGCGGAGATATTATCCTATCACCTTAGTCAAAACCCGGAATATGAAATCAGCATTTTCGAGACAGGCAAAGAATGTTTAACAAAGATGCATCTAAAGCCTGATTTAGTAACAATTGACTTCTCCTTGCCGGATATGAAAGGTGATGAGCTATTCACAAAGATCAAAGATTTTAATCCGCAAATTCCGGTTATCTGTATTAGCTCCCAGGAAGAGATTACAGTTGCGGTAAATTTGCTAAAGATGGGTGTGAGCGACTACCTTGTAAAGGATGAAGCAACTAAGGATTTGCTTTGGAACAGTATAATAAAGATACGTGAAACTCAATCGTTAAAAAAGGAGGTTGAGCATCTCAAGGAGGAACTAGGGAATAAATTCTCTTTTCAATCCACCATCATAGGACAAAGTGAAAGACTAAAGAGAGTTTTTACACTAATTGAAAAAGCTGCCAAGACAAACATTAACGTTTCAATCACCGGCGAAACCGGTACCGGAAAAGAAGTTGTTGCCAAAGCAATACATTATAACAGTGATAGGAAAAAGAAAAAGTTTGTAGCAGTAAACGTTGCCGCCATTCCAAAGGAGCTAATTGAAAGCGAATTGTTTGGACACGAAAAAGGAGCATTTACGGGTGCAATCACGAGAAAACCCGGCAAGTTTGAAGAAGCAAATGGCGGAACATTTTTTTTGGATGAAATAGCCGAAATGGACATCAGTCTTCAAACAAAACTGTTGAGAGTGCTTCAGGAACGGGAAGTTGCAAGATTGGGCGGCAATGAAAGCATAAAACTAAACGTAAGATTAATTTCAGCAACAAATAAAAATCTTACGGAAGAAGTAAAGAATGAGGCTTTTCGCGAAGACTTATTCTTTCGAATAATGGGTCTTCCTATTGAGCTGCCTCCGTTGCGCGATAGAGGAAACGATGTTCTAATTTTAGCAAAACATTTTGCCGATGATTTCGCTAAAGAAAACAACCTTGGATCAATTAGCTTTTCAAAAGACGCAAAAGAAAAACTGATGAATTATGGATTTCCCGGCAACGTGAGGGAGCTAAAAGCGGTTATTGATCTAGCTGTTGTTATGTGTGAAAACAATGAAATCAAGGCTGATGACATCACATTCTCTTCAACCAAAAGGGATGACTTTTTTATAAATAGGAATAAGACCCTGAGGCAGCATACTTGCGACATTGTTAAGTATTACTTAAAAGAGCATGATAACGATGTTATAGCTACTGCAAAAGCTCTGGATATTGGAAAGAGCACAATCTACAAAATGATTCAAAATGGTGAATTGGATCAAGAATAAGTTAAAGTGTTCTATAACTTAAAAGATATTCCAATTTATGGATTAGCAATTAATAGAAGATCTGTATTTTATCCTGTTTATCACTAATACATATAAACAAGTAGAATGGCACAATTCTGGTCGTATAAGTAAAAAACTATCTATTATAATAAGGAAATAAATATGTACGGAATTGTAAACAGGGCAATTGAAGATCTTGTAAAAGCTAACTTCGGCGAAGATAAATGGGAAGCAATAAAAGAGCGCAGTGAAGTAGATATCGATTATTTTATAAGCAATGAGCCTTATGATGATGATATTACTTACAAGTTGGCAGGCGCGATTTCAGAGGAAATGAAAATGAGTGTTTCTGATGTGCTTCACGCATTAGGGGAATGGTGGATACTTAAGACCGCGAAAGAAAAATACGGCGGACTAATGGAAGCGGGTGGTGCAAGTTTAAGTAAATTCCTTGTAAACCTGCCTTTATTTCATAACCGCGTGATGCTAATGTATCCGAAACTTACACCGCCGGAGTTTCAAGTAAGTAATGTAGAAGAAAACAGTATTCATGTTCATTACTTCTCTAAGCGAAAAGGATTGCAAGAATTTGTTAGAGGTTTATTGAGCGGACTGGGTAAAATGTACAATACTCCTGTGGAAATTGAACTAATCCAGAGCAGGGACGGCGGAAGTAATCATGAAATTTTCAGAGTAAGTTGGTAATATTTTGAACAGTAAATTCACATTTGAAGAAGAACAATTTACCAGGATTTTTCCATTCTATATTTCAATCGACAAAGATCTTCGAGTCGTATCAACAGGCGCGACCATGGAAAAATTGAATCCCGGCAGCAAAGGGAATTCTTTTACTGATTATTTTAATGTAGTTCGTCCGCATATTTCCGAGCATACATTTAAATCACTTCAGGCCCTTTCAGACCAGTTGGTTATTATTGAATGTAAGAATAATCAACAAACAACATTGAGGGGACAAATTGAATGGATAGAAGCTTCCGAGAGCCTTATATTTATTGGCTCGCCGTGGTTTGAATCTGTTGAGAAAGTAACCGAGAATAAGCTGAGCATAAACGATTTTGCTTATCACGATCCTATGATCGATCTCTTGCATTTGTTAAAAACCCAGGAAATTACGACTGATGATCTAAAGCACCTACTCAGCACAGTAAACAAGCAAAAGAATGATTTAAAAAATGCCGCGAAAGAAATTGAAGATATCGCGCTATTCCCAACACAAAATCCTGATCCGCTTATAAGAATAGATCTTGATGGAAATGTATTACGGCAAAACCCGGCAGCCGATAAACTAACGCACTTCGAATATAATGGTAAAGTTTACACCGCCGAAGAGTTCTGGAAATATACATCAGAAAAATTCAGTCTTCAGCAGGACAGAATAATAATAGAAGCTGAGTCGGCAAACGAAATTTATTCCTTTGTTATAAAGCCATTACCCGAGAGCGGTTACTATAACATTTACGGAAGAAAGGCTACAGAACAAAAAAGAAATGAAGAACAACTGGAGATACTTTCCTCAATCGCTGCACAAAATACACATGGTGTGGTAATAGCCAATAAAGAGGGAAAAGTTGAATGGGCAAATTCAAGTTTTGAAAAAATGACGGGTTACTCCCTTAAAGAAATAGTCGGTAAAAAGCCGGGCCATTTTCTCCAGGGACCCGACAGTGATCCCGAGACAATAGCATATCTCTCGTATCAAATTGCTAAGGGAGAGCCATTCGGCTGTGA
>JANQLA010000522.1 GCA_028280855.1 Melioribacteraceae bacterium | reverse complement strand
TGCTAACTTTTAATATTAAAATTATCTTTATTCCAAAGATGTCGCAGTCGCACCGTGACATGTGATCTTGTGGATCATGGTGCGACCATGACCGCCGGGTAATCCATTTCTAGTAAGATACTATATTCTATTGAATATGTTAGTAATAAAACTTAAGTTGTAAATAAATTTTAGAGACGCTCGTCTCTCGCAGGGCAGACACAACATTATATTTGTATATAAATACCTCGAGGCTGTCGTATGGAAAACTTCGTCATGCCAACAAGTCTTATAAATTGAATGTATATTTAATAAAGCTTAATAAATAGAATAGTTACTTAACGATGAGAAGGAACGTTATTCCGATAAATATTTGAAGTTAATAATCTGGAGAAATGGGAGTTTTTAGTCAGCTTAATTAATAAATAGTCACGTACGAATGGTGTAACCTGAAAATCGAAAATTATTTTTCGTATAGAAGCGACAAAGAATTAATAAAGTACGCCTTGGCCAAACTAAGGTATTATACTTTGGAGGATCAAATATGCATATTAGTCGTGTTGTGATTAAAAATTTTAGAAATTTGCATTTACTTGATGTAAGTTTAGAACCAGGTATGACCTGTGTAGTGGGGGAGAATAATTCAGGAAAGACAAATTTTCTTTTTGCGCTTCAACTTGCTTTGGACGCGAATCTCTCCAACTACAGTCGAATCCTATCCAAAGAAGACTTCTCAAACGGAATTGATATTAGTACGCCTCAACAGGTATTCGTAGGTCTTGAGTTGACAGACTTTTATGATGAGGACCAGGATGAGAAGGTGAAAGAACTCGCCTTGGCACAAGAATGGGCTGTTGAAGAAAATGTTGCCAGAATTTGCTACCGGTTTAGGCCAACCTCCGCTGTAAGACAGGCAATTGAATCTGAGGAACGAGGCAGCACGGATCTCACTATTGAAGACTATGAGTATGAGCTTGTTGGTGGTGCCGTTACTGATGAGGATGGCAATCTTAAGGATCTGTCTGAAATTGAGTGGACTGATGATTTTCATGTGTTCGTGAAGATAGGGAGGCTCTCAGCTTTCCGTGTGACCTTCCTACCGGCAATCAGGAATGTTGAGGATGACCTCAGAAGAGCAGCCACTTCACCATTGAGTAAACTTTTAGATGTTACCGATATACCGGAAGATAAGAAAAATGAACTGGTCGAACGAATAAAGAGAGCAAATGATGAAGTATCAGAACAGTCAGAGATCAAGGAATTGGCTCACGACATCAACACTTCCTTGGAGGAATCAATTGGCTCAACGTTTGCCCTGGATGTTGAGTTGGGGATGGCTTCTCCTACCTTTTCAGCAATCGCCCGAGCACTGAGAGTGCTGCTGACTGGCCAGGGATTAGATTATGCCGATCCTTCGCGCAACGGCCTTGGCCTCAATAATACTCTCTATATCAGTATGCTTCTTGCGTACTTCGAGAAACGTATGGAGCAGGACAACACCGCCGGAGAATTATTGTTGATCGAGGAACCGGAGGCACATCTGCATCCCCAGTTACAGCGGGTGCTCTTCGGCAGGCTTCTTGCCAAGGAATGTCAGATTGTTGCAACAAGCCACAGCACACATATTAGTTCTCGTGCGGATCTGAAGAACCTATTGGTGTTTACACAGGAGGAAGATGCCCTGACCACCTCCTGTAAACCAGTGGCTACGCCAAAGATCGAAGAGAGTGATATCAGTGACTTGGAACGATACTTGGATGCCACAAAGTCTGTTCTCCTGTTTGCCCGTAGAGTAATCCTTGTGGAAGGGATGTCTGAGGTGTTTCTTGTACCAAGCCTTGTGAAGGAAGTGATCAATGTGGATCTTGAAGAACATGGAGTCTCTGTTGTTCCTATTCACGGAGTTCACTTCGAGGTCTATATGAAACTGTTTAGCGATGAGGGCATCAGAAAAAAGTGTGCAGTCCTGACAGATGGGGATTTGAAACCAAGTGATGCTGATAACGGAGAAGATGTTGAGTTTCCGCGCATTAAGGATTTGAAAGAGCTTGAGAACGACTTTGTTGAAGTATTCCACTGTAAGACTACTTTTGAAAGAGCCATAGCTCTTCCAGATAACTTGATGGTCTTTTCTAAAGCTGCAGAGGAGTTGGGTGCATCTCAAGTGTCAAGAGAACTGAAGGGCTATTATGACCGGAATGTAGATCTGAACAATGATGAAAGGAAGCAGGCTATGAACAAGGTTCTAAATACTGCTAAGAGATTTGGTAAAGCTCGGTTTGCTCAGGTGGCATCAAAATACGCGGAGTACGCCGAGGAACTCCCAATTTACATCAAGAAGGCTGTTAATTGGATTATTGAATGAAGCTTACCGACCAACAGCATGAAGCTATATTCCACGAGGGGAATCTTTCCCTTGTGTCGTGTCCTGGCAGCGGCAAGACGCACACAATTGTCGCACGATTAATGCGTTGTATGGATGAGGTCCAAAACACAACGCGCCGTATCGGATGTATTACTTATACGAGGGCTGCTGTTAGTGAGATACAGCAACGGCTTTCACGATATTTGGGTCGTGATAAGTTTGAGGATAAGTTCGATATAGGAACTATACACTCATTCTGTTTGAATAACATTTTTCGCCCAAATCACTGGCGACTTGATACTTTTCAAAAGGGGTTTGATGTAGTGACCCCAGACGATGAGCGTTACAAGAACATTGTTGATGGAGTGATAGATGATCATTCATTAGACAGACGGGCTTTTGATAATTTTGAGCTTCTTTTCAGGGGTCTCACCCCTCCAGATAACATTGCAACATCTGCAGCCGAAGATTATTGGGGTCGTCTCGATGAGAATAACTTTGTTGATTTTAATGGGATCATTTATTACTCAGCACAGCTAGTGAAGGCATATCCTTTCCTTCCTGCTGGTCTTGGATCAGTCTTTGCCTGGCTGCTCGTGGATGAGTTCCAGGATACATCGGAATATCAAGTACAGATTCTAAACGATATTGCCTCATATGAGCGCACTAAGTTTTTTATTGTGGGTGATCCTGATCAATCGATCATGAGCTTTGCAGGTGGTCGCCCTGACCTAATGGATGATTTTGCATTCGATATTTCTGCTCGAGACGATGTGAGTCTATCAGGAAACTTTCGGAGCTCAGATCTTATTGTATCACTAGCTGAGGATCTTCAGCCACGAGATCCTGAAATGGGAGCCGTAGGGGAGAATAAGCATTTTGATTTCACTCCAGTATGGAAGCACACAGAGACCTTGCTCTCGGGCCTTGAAGATTACTTTCTCCCTGAGGTCGAGGGAGGAGGAATCGACTGGGGAGAGTGCGCAATTTTGGCTCCAAACTTCTACATCCTCTGTGAGATTGCAACACATTTAAGAGATATGGGAATTCCTTTAATAGGTCCTGGTGCTAGGCCATATAAGAAATCTAGCCATTTAATCGCTCCGTTGGCTGAGGAGATTTGCTCATACATTGAGTCTGGTGATTCGAGAATGATTAGAAACTTACGGTGGAGGATGCAAGAGATCATCGAGAGCTGTGAGTCCAGGTGGAATCCGAAGCTTTTCACATTTAATGGGGATCTGGCAATCTCAAGGATTGCTACCATGGCTCGGAGGCTACGAGATGAGAATCCTGCAATCAAAAGTTTCCTGGAGGAGTTTGCGTCTGGATGCGCCGATATCATGATAGATCATGACTTACTTATAAATTCGAGCAGGGATGCCATTGTGGGTTCTAGCAATTCGATGCTTGAGGATATTGAGAACCATCGATGGAGAAGCGGTGTAGATATAGATAACTTCTCAGTGTCAGACATGGGATTATTCGCACGAGGAAATCGAAGCGTGAAGCTACTTACCCTGCATAAAGCCAAGGGAAGAGAGTTTGACGCAGTAGCAATAGTGAGAGCGCATGATGGGCTAATTCCATATGGAAATCCCCGAAGAGATAGTGAAAAGGAAAATGAAGCCAGAAGACTCATGTACGTTGGGATAACACGTGCGAGGAAGGTTCTGATGCTCTTCTCAGACAGTAGCGATAGCAGAGGGAATCCCCCTTCAAGATTCCTTCGAGAGATTTTCCCTGATGGTCCTTCTTAAAAACTATTCTCTCATTGAAGAAGTGTTCTCGTTTGCTTCCTATTCCGCTGATTAAATAGGATATCACTGAGACTCCTTTACACAAGTTTTGCTCGTTGTTTGACTTTGACAATGTTTTTCCGGTCCTCCTGTGAAAGAGGTTTTGAGAAATGTGACTACAAACATGTTTTCTGCACATAAAAACCGCTCCGGGAAATTCACAGTTGCAATTTTACCATATGGTAAAGATTAAGCGCTGGCAACAGTTGGCTATGTAATATTATTACGGGAAAAACTAAAATTCGCATCATCTGAATTACTTTTTCAATTTTAATCTCGCGTGTAGTATTTTTGAAATAAGGATTTTTTATTACCGGTCAAACAAATTATTGAGAGGGCGCATTTGAGACGACACGATATTGACTGGCTGCGGGTAATCGCAATCGGGTTACTGCTTGTTTACCACATTACAATTGTATTTCAACCTTGGGGACGTTTCATCCGGTTTATTTCAAACGAAGAACCGATTGAAGCTATTTATCCTGCAATGGCTTTGCTAAGTATATGGCGCATTCCCCTGCTCTTTTTTGTTTCCGGCATGGGTGTTTATTTTGCAGCACAAAAACGCAACTGGAAACAACTCCTTGCCGAGAGAAGCAAACGAATTTTAGTACCGCTGCTGTTCGGTATTTTCTTTATTGTCCCGATACACGTTTACCTGTTCAAAAGTTTCTACGGGCTGTCAACTGCTTACGAGCCGGGCTTTGGTCACCTTTGGTTTTTATATAACATTATATTCTACTTCCTTTGCTTTATAGGGTTAGCAATTTACTTCCCTGATGAACCTGATAACAAATTTTTAAATTCTTTTCGATGGGTACTTAATAAACCCGGTGGGTTGTACGTATTTATAATACCCTTTATTGCGATCGCTGAAATATTCAACCCGCAATTTTTCAGCGTGTGGTACGAAGGGTTTCACGCTTTCTTTTACGGGTTGTATGCTTTCTTTCTCGGATTATGTTTCGTTGCCGTAGGAAATATTCTTTGGGATAACGTTTCCAGGATGCGCTTTGTTAGCCTCGGAATTGCGGTATCACTCTACCTGATTCGATATCTCATCAATGAATTCGATTCGCCGCATTACTTAACCGCCGTTGAATCGATCTGCTGGATATTTGCTTCGTTAGGATTCGGGTACAAGTATCTCAATCGTCCGGGCAAAACGCTGAGCTATCTCAGCGCTGCAGCGTACCCGGTCTACATAATTCATATGGCGTTTCAATACCTGGCGTGTTATTATATAATTCCGCTGGATATATCGGCCTGGCTTAAACTGGTATTAGTCATTCTTTTTACTTTTGCCGGATCGTTTGTAGTTTATGAGCTGCTGATAAGAAGAGTTAAATATATTAGTCCGTTGTTTGGATTGAAATATAATGTTTAGTATGTATAACCCATTTTTGAAAGCTACATGTTTTAGCCCCTTCTCTTTTTAAGAGAAGGGGTTGGGGATGAGTTTTTTTTCCATTACTTGTATTTTAATAGTGAAACAAAATCTAAAAACAGGAAATCACAATGAATTCATTAAACCTTATTCACGAACAGTTCGACCACATGTTATGGGCGGACGCAAAAGTTTGGGAAGTAATCCATAATACGGAAGATTTGCAAAACGATGTGAGGCTTAAAAAGTTATTGTACCATCTTCACGTTGTTCAACATGCGTTTTTCAACATTTGGACAGGTAAGCCAATGGAGTTTCCGAAAGAAAGCGACTTTGAAAACCTGAAAAAACTTTATGATTGGGTTTCCGGGTATAATGAAAAGATTAAGTCATTCCTTACTGAGATTAATGCCGGCAATTTGAGCAACGAAATTAATATACCCTGGTCTGCAAGTGTTGAAAAAAGATTTGGCAAGAAACCCAAGCATACAACTTTAGCTGAAACAATGATGCAGGTAATTACGCATAGCCACCATCACCGCGGACAAATAAATACGCGCATCCGTGAACTTGAAGGAGAACCGCCGCTTGTTGATTATATAGTATGGGTGTGGCGGGGTAAACCGGGGTTTATTGATTAGAAAAAAATGGCACACAGATGACACTGATTAAACAGATTTTCACTGATACATAATAAATGTCTATCGGACTACCAACCCTCCGGATAAGGATACTTAATCGAGTCAAATAAATTGATTATAGAGATTAAGAGATGTCATAAAAGGTAAACGGAGGTGAAGGTTCCCGAACGCTTGAAAGACACTCAATTAATTACATTAAAACTATTGCAAAAAGGATGGCTAAAAGCAATTTCCTTCAAATTAACAAAGTTACTCTAACAGCAGCGATATTACTTCGCCAGGTAAATTTTATTTCATAGAGATTGTTCGGTAAGCTGGCTACAGAGTAGAAAAACTTTAGCCCGTTTACTACAGACTCTTGACTTCACCAATACTTCTTTTTTAATCAATAATCCTATTGTCCCGGTTCTAAATCCTTATTCAGAACCTCTTAAAATAGACTCAGTTCATCATTTTCATTATTATTGGAGAAAATGAGGGACAGTATACCATGAAAAATAAATTAGTATTATTGATTTCATTATCAATTATTGCCGCACTTATCGGGTCGTGTAATTCATCATACCTTTTAAGATCAATCTATTATAATACTCCATCGATTAAGGACTATGAAATATTCCCGGAGCGGCAAATTAAAAACGGCAATGTTCACTACAAATTCCCGAAAGATACCGGCAAATTTTACGCGGACTCAATTAATTATCAATTCAGTGAAAGGTTCAATGTTCCGGGGATTTCGGACTTTGAGCAGTTTCTGAAAGTTACCGAAACAACCGCTTTTATTATTTTGAAGAATGATACACTTGTTTTCGAAAAGTATTATAACGGTTACAACCGCGAGTCAATCAATACATCTTTTTCTACTTCCAAAGCTTTTGCTTCAGCGCTTGTTGGCATAGCAATAGCAGATGGTTACATTGAAGGTATGAACGATCCGATATCAAAATATCTGCCTGAAATAAAAGAAAAGGCCAACGAGACACTAACTATTAAATCGCTCGTTACAATGAGCTCCGGCATAGCCTACGATGATGAAAGCTTATTCGGCGATGATGCACATTCCTATTATGGAACCAATCTCAGGGAGTATGCGCTGGATTTTTCTATGAACCACGAGCCGGGTACAAGATTTCAATACAATAATATAAATCCTCTTTTACTTGGGATTATACTTGAAAGGGCAACCGGCATGCCGGTTGCAAAATATCTTGAGACTAAAATATGGCAGCCAATCGGAGCTGAGTACGAGGCAAGCTGGAGCCTTGATGAGAACGGCTTCGAAAAAATGGAAAGCGGAATAAACGCAAGGGCAATAGATTTTCTGAAGTTCGGTAGACTTTTTCTAAACAAAGGACGCTGGAATGATATGGTGATAATTCCTGAAATGTATGTCGCTGAATCTACAACCGTTGATACTACTAAAAACTTTTTGCAAAATATTTACCGGGAACTCTCTTACTCCTATCATTGGTGGATTTTTAATAGATATGAGGGACAGGACGATTATTTTGCGGAGGGTAACCTTGGTCAATACATTTACGTTTCGCCGCATACTCAAACAGTTATTGTCCGCCACGGTAAAGAATACGGATACAATCGGTGGCCGGAATTCTTCAATAAACTTACAAATCATATATCAGGATTACCCCTTTCGGATAATCCGTTTGAAATAACGTATAACAAATTAGGACTAAAGTATGCCATTGCTCTTGCCGATTCACTCAATGTAATAAACTTTCCTCAAAAAATTAGTGAGTATTATTTAAATTTATTCGGTTACAAATTGCTTAGTGAAGGCAACAACGAAGATGCAATAGCTGTCTTTAAACTAAACGTTCGTTTATATCCCGAATCTTTTAACGTCTATGATAGTCTGGGCGAAGCGTACCTAGCAAATAATCAAAAGGAACCGGCACTATTGAACTATCGAAAATCATTAGAGCTTAATCCTAACAACCGGAACGCTGAGAATGTTATCAATTCTTTGCTGGAATGACAATAGGAACCGGCTAATTTATTAACGTATAAAGAATGGTTATCTTTAGTTTTACAATTCTCATGTTGGGCTAACGGCATTTCTATGCAAGTAAATATTGACATTTACGCCATAATCATATTTCTCGGAGTGGTGCAAGGTTTATTTTTGTTTTATGTTTTTGTGCGGCACAACCATGTAAACAAGGCAAACATCTATTTTGCTTTTTTCATACTTACTTTTAGCCTGATATGCCTGGAAATATTACTCAACTACACCGGGCTTACCGCAGACTATTTGTTCCTTGTCGACTTTTCAGAACCTCTTAACTTTTTCATTGCTCCCTTATTCTACATGTATCTTTGCAGGAATTATTTCGACCTGGAGCCAAACAAGCGGCTGCATTTTTCGTACCCGCTATTTTATTTTTTCTACAGTTTTTTATTTTGGCTTCAACCTGAGAGCTTCAAAAAATTCGCTTACCTATCGGCATACGACCCCATAAACTCAAATATCGTTTACGAGAAGATATTCCCGCATGATCCGTTAACGTTGAAAGCAAATGTTATGGAGGTAATGATTCTCCAACTTGTTATCTACTTTGTACTGGTATTACTGTTATTCAAAAATCACGAGCTCGTTACAAAGACAATTTCGAGACGGGCTTTCTTTAAAAAAATATTGTTTATTTCAGCCTTTCTAATAATTGCAATAGTTTTCGTCAGGAACTATTTTGACGGCGATTTGGGCGATCATTTTTTAGCCGTGTGTTCAAGCACACTGATTTATTATTTATCGTACCTGGTTTATAGTAATTCAACTGCGCTAAGCAGGAACTTTGGTGAGAAAAAATATTCGTCGTCTAAGCTAAGCGAGGCTAAAAAGAATGAATACCGGAAGCGTATAACCGCCAAGTTAGAAAACGACAAGGTTTATTTAGACAGCAAATTAAATGTCTCCCGCTTTTCAAAAATTGTTCTAATCCCGAGCAAACATGTTTCCCAGGTTATAAACGAATGTTTCAATATGAATTTTAACGAGCTTGTAAATTCTTACAGGATAAAAGAGGCGCAGAGAAAAATACTTGACCCGGAATACAATAACATTAAAATAGAAGGCTTAGGATATGAATGCGGCTTTAATTCCAAGTCCGCATTCTTTACCGCATTCAAAAAATACACAAAAATGACGCCCCTGGACTACCGCAATATGAAGCAGCAGCAAACGTGATTTCCGTATTTTCTTAAAACTTAAAAATGATTAAAGCTTTTTTTAATTGTTTTATTTACTTTTACAGTGTTATTCATCTTTAGCGAAATTTTTCTACTCTGGTAACATTTGCAAAAATACTGTTCGATTTCAAAATAATTTATACCTACAAATAATTAGAGGTAAGCATGAAACCAATTGTAATTATCCACGGATGGAGCGATAACTCAGAATCGTTCGTACCTCTTGCAGAAGCAGTACAGAAAAAAACTAAGCGCCCTGTTGAAAATATATGGCTCGGTAATTACGTATCGCTTGATGACGATGTGCAAATCAAGGATTTGTTAATTGGTCTTGTTCGTGCATGGAAAGATCGCAAGCTGCCAACCCAGCCAAAATCGGTTGACGTAATTATTCATTCAACCGGGGGACTGATAATCCGCGACTGGATGCACACATACTATTTTGAGAAAGGATTAAAACCGCCTGTAAACAACCTTGTAATGCTTGCCCCCGCAAACTTCGGTTCTCCGCTTGCGCACAAAGGAAGGGCATTAATTGGTAGGGTAGTAAAGGGTTTCAAGGCCACAAAACGTTTTGAAACAGGAACACATATATTAAAAGCACTCGAAATGGCAAGTCCGTATTCATGGAACCTCGCACACCGCGATCGCTTCGATAAAAATGTTTTTTCACCCACCGGTGTTCGGGCTACTGTTATCGTCGGCAACAAGGGCTACGGCGGAATCAGTTCAATTGCTAATGAAGACGGTTCCGACGGAACTGTTTATGTATCAACTGCGAATATGAATTGCGCTTATCTCGAAATTACTTTTCCGCCTAATGCGAAGAAGCCGGTTGCTAAAACGCTGAAATCATCTAAAGGAGCAACAGCGTTTCTTGTATTGGATGATCACAATCATTCATCAATTGCGCTTAAAGTTGACGACCATGACGGCAATAGAGCAGCAATTAATAATATTGTAAAAGCCCTTGAGATTAATAGCGCAAATGAATTCAACAAATGGATTAAAATCTGTGAAAGTAAGACAAGCACTTTGATGAAAAAGTACGCTAATGAATCGGATGAATACAAACACGGCTTTCAAAATACGGTTTTCCGTGTTCGCGACGACAGGGGCTTCGATGTAAATGACTATGTAGTTGAATTTTACCAGGATGCTGAGAAAGGTTTTTTCGATATGTTTGCAGAATTCTTCAACAACAAAGTTGTTTCCAACGTGCATGCTTATAAAGATAACCCTGCTCTTCGCAGCTTTATGATAAATTGCACTGAACTACACAAAGTAATTGACAAAGAGGATGAATGTTTACGCATCAGCTTTTCGGCGCTTCCCGATCTGAACGATGAAAAAACTATGGTTGGCTACCGAACATTTGAAGCCGATGATATTGATTATTTTGAATTGGATCCGACACAACTGAAAGAATTCTTCAAAGAAAACAGAACTTTATTAATTGACATTATACTTACAAGGGAACAGAAGAAAGAGATATTCACTATTGATAAAGTTGAGGATGTAAAGAAAACTCTTGAGTGAATGAGTTTGTAGTTTCGCGTATACCAGCACACGGTTTAGCGTGCTTAAATGATGCGGACAGATAGTTTTTGTAATGTTCAGCTTTGGTATTTTTGACAGCAAAATGGTTTAGCTACATGGTTACTATTTTTTCGTTTACCACAATGAACACAAAGGTGTTTCACTAAGAGCACAAAAATATTATAAGAATTTTGTCTAATGAACTTTGTTTATTCATCATGAGCCTTGCAGTTTTAAATATCTCTGGATTGTAACCACTTTTTAGTATAAACCAATTTATTGCAATGTATGAGGATTATTACAAATTAATCATGAAGAAGCCGATGAAGATTTGCACTTTAATATTAGTCTTATATTTCTGATGTTTAATAGCATTTTGAACCCTTTAGTGCGCTAGGAAAAGTATGCCGAGATTATTTTACAATTCCTTGTTAATGTGCTTTCTAATTATTTGTTTGAATAGCTGTACCATAACCATCAGCGGTTTGGTCGCTGTTGATAATGCAATTCATTCCGATACAACTGCAATAAATATTGCTAGCCTTCCTAAGTTAAAAACAGGTGAAAAAATTATTGTTAGCTTAACTGACTATACTATTATTAGCGGTACAATTAATAAGTTTTACTACAGCAGGTTAAATAAAAGATTAGTGAACGGATTTGAAATTTCAACTACCGGCGATTCACTAAGAGGAATAAATGTTGAAAATATTCAAAGCATACTCAAGGTAAACAGCTCGGGAGGGTTTTGGGAAGCACTGCTCATCGGAACTACAATCGATTTGGCTGTATACTTGGTGATGACCAGTTCGTCAAATGGATTTTTTTAGGTTAAGCCAACTGCGTTTTATTTCTATTTTCTGCATAAATCAAACCAGCAATCTAAACGATTCTAAAACCACAATAGCAATTTAAAAACGGACTTTTAGAACAACCAACAGGCTGTTAAAAATCGTAAACAAAAGACAAATAATTTGAACCCTGCAGGCTCTTATTATGTTATAAAGTTTAATTTTATGAAGTTACTTGCAATCCCGAAATTATATCCAAAAATAACCCGAAAGGAATAGTAATATGTTAAAGAAAGTAATTCTAATTGCATTCGTATTTTCTATTTCACTTACCTCGCAGGAAAACCTGTTTCAGCCACACGATGTATTTCGTACGAATTCGGTTACTGAAGCAGTTATTTCACCTAACGGCGATTATGCCGCTTTTTCGCTGCACGTCCCGAGACCGTTTACCGATGAACCAGGCAATGATTACTGGGAGTTGTACTTATTCAATTATTCTTCGGCTGCGGTTTCTCCATTACTTGTTGGAAATGTATCTGTAAAAAACCTGGCATGGACCTCCGACTCCCGGAATGTTTCGTTTACCTCGAAACTGAATGATGATGAAAAAGCACAGATTTATACTATCAGCACTGAAGGCGGTGAACCGAAGCGTTTAACTAATTCCAAAACAGATGTTATCAATTACGCATGGCATCCTTCTGAAAATAAACTGGCATACATGGCGAAAGAACATATTCCAAAAGACGCTCATGAAGAAATGGGTTTTGACCACGAAGTTTTTGAAGAAAACATACCCGGCAGATTTTTATATCACCTCGATGTTGAATCGGGAGAAACCACTAAACTGAACAACGAAGGCGCAGTGTTTAATTTTAAATGGAGCCCGGACGGTAATACAATAGCAGCAGCAATAGCTCCAAGAAACCTCGTTGATGATTCCTTCATGTTTGTTAGATTGCATACAATTGATGTAACTACACAGAAAATTACTAAGCTGGTTGAAAATCCCGGCAAACTTGGAGATTTTGAATGGGCGCCGGATGGTAAGCATTTGGCATTCATCTCGGGCGCTGATGAAAAAGACGCAGTTGACGGCAGCTTATTTATTTCCGAAGTTCCGAATCAAAAGGCTTTCGAGGAGCTCAGAAATTATTCTAAAGATTTTATCGGCTCCGTAACAGATGTCGACTGGAAGGATAATGAAACAGTCTTGTTTGTTTCCGAAGAAGGTGTGCACACTACCATGCGTTCTCAAAAGTTTACCGACAGCAACAGCAAACTTGAAATTCAGCCGGGCAAAGCAGTATTTAAATCTGTTTCAAAAGCAGGGGATAAGTTCGTATTTGCGGGCGACACACCGAAGCATCCCAAGGAATTATTCACACACAAGCTTGGATCGGAATCTCCGGAGCGAAATACATTCCATAACGATTGGCTGAAAGAAGTTAAGCTAGCTGAACAAGTCGTTATCGAGTATGATGCGTCAGACGGTTTAAATATCGAAGGACTGTTATTCTACCCTGTAAATTTCGAGGAAGGTAAAAGATATCCAATGATTATTTACGTTCACGGCGGACCCGAAGCAACGAATAGTTATGGCTGGAATACTGCTTATAATAAGTGGGGCCAGTCCGCAGCAGCTCAGGGTTACTTTGTGTTTATGCCTAACTATAGAGCAGGATCGGGGCGCGGCTACGAGTTCACAATGATGGGATTTGCCGATGCCGGCGGTCGCGAATTTGAAGATGTGCTCGACGGAATAGATTACTTAGTGGAAAAAGGATACGTTGACAGAGACCGCGTTGGATCAGGCGGCGGTTCATACGGTGGATACTTTTCATCCTGGGCTGCAAGTAAGCATACAGAGCATTTTGCAGCGGCTGTTAGTTTTGTAGGAATCGGAAATCAATTAGCAAAACGCAATACAACCGATATTCCATGGGAGTCGTACCTTGTGCATTGGGGTTACTGGGTAAACGAAAAACCAATGGATGTTTATGACCGCAGTCCGGTGAGATATGCCGAGCAAATGAATACACCGTTGTTGCTGCTTCATGGCGACGAAGATCCACGTGTTCATCCATCGCAAAGTTTGGAGATGTATCGCGCCTTCAAGCTGAAAGGAAATGCGCCCGTTAGATTGGTTTGGTATAAAGGCGAAGGACACGGTAATAAGAAAAATACTAACCGGCTTGATTATCACTTACGAACGTTGAACTGGTTTGGATATTATTTGAAAGGCGACAACCCTAAAAATAGCATGCCTGATAATGTAATTGATTATGGATTAGAAAAGTTAGATGAAGTTAGTTACAGATAATTGTTCAAGAGGGGGCTGTCTCACAACACTTGATTCAGCCCCATTTTAATTTAGCTATCCGGTCATTCTTCTTATTTAGCTTTAGTGATGTGTTGATCTTAAAAAGATGA
>JANQLA010000519.1 GCA_028280855.1 Melioribacteraceae bacterium | reverse complement strand
GGGTATTGATTACCGTTTCATAAGGGTTATGCGGAAAATATTCATATTCGCCTTTGCCGCGAAGCACCTGTATGTCCTGAAGCCAGTAATCGTACAAAGTCGGTATCATTATTTTAGGCGATAGCTCAAGCAAATCAACATTTGTAACGATATACTCTAACGATTCTTTATCGAAAGACAAACCGGCGTCAAGAGCCCGCTCCTTACAGCCCTCCATAATCCTCTTAGTATGTTGATCTATAAGCTGCATGTCTACGCTGTTATTAAATGCTTAATACTTTCGATAATTCTTTTTTCATTAGCTTCACTTGCCCTGAATGAATCAAGGTGTAATTTATCGGATTGAGTTTCGAGCAGCTTCGATTCTTTAATGTATTTTTCAACAGTTGTATTTCCCCGGGTGCCGTAGTTATTTTCGGCGATCGTTATACCAATCCTGTTGGAATACATTATCATTTTTTTCAATTCTTCGATTGATTGTTTGCCGTCGTCTTCCCAATCGTCACCGTCCGTGCCGTGGAAAACATAAATGTTATAATCCCTTGCTAAATTTTCTTCTTCAATAATTTTATTAACCAGGGCGTAACCGCTGGCAACACTGGTTCCACCGGCAACGTTTTTATTATAGTAAGTATAAAAGTCGGGTACTTCTTCGGCATCGTTGTCATGAACGATAAAACGGCTAATTACTTGTCTTTTGTACTGGTAGATTAACCAGCTATTGATGTACACATGCTGGGTTACAACCACCTCGGTTGGTTTTCCGTGCATCGATCCTGAATAATCGCGCACAAAAAACACTATCGCCTGTGATTCGTAGTCTTTCTCTTTCGATAGTATCCTATAGATTCTATCCTTCGGTGTAATTAGTAATTTCGATGTATCTACATTATCCTTCGCGTTTAGCCTGCCCAGCGCAAGGTTTGTTTTCACAATTTGTTTAAGGGTGGCTTTCTTGTCTATTATCTGGCCATGTCCTTTATTCTTATCCGTAAGGTCGTACGTAAACTTTGTAAGAGAAGTTTTCTTGCCTTTATGCTGAATGTTGGGCAGCTCGAATTGTTCGGTTAGTATTCTTCCGATGTCATAAGCGTCGGCTCCCATTCCGTGTTCCGCGCCTTTCCCTTGGCCGGCGCCTTGTCCCTCTCCTCCTTCTTCCGGTCTAAGCGGTTCCTCGCTAATAACTTCGCCTTCGTCTTCTTCGCCCGAGCCGCCTGTTGATTGACCATCAGAAATATTATGTTCGCCCAACCAGTGATAAAATTTTTCTTCGGTGGTAGTAGGAATAATAATTGTTTTGTCTTTTCCGTCCTTAGCGGGTTTTACCAACTTACCGAGTTTTATTTTTCGCGGAAAGCCGTCTTTCTCACGCAGCTTATCACGTTCAAGTAAACGATCCAAATCATACAAGCGAACCGAATGCGAGGTATCAGAACTTAATCCAACAATTGAATCAAAATCATTATAGCCATAAATGTCCATAATGTTTTCATTGCTGTAAATACCGTTGTCCAAAAAGTCTTCCTGCTTCAACAGCTCACGGTCACTGTCTGTAGCATTCCTAAGTTTTGAGACTGAGTCAATATTTTTATTCCGCTTTTTCATTGTAAAAATTCAGCTAAGTCTGATGGTCCTGGGTGCAGAAAAATTCAATTGTTTTTTCCGCGCATGTTTTGCAGTAGTTCAATTTATCCATCATTGTTTTAACAATACGGTTATAAAGCTTTTCGTTATCTTCGTTTGTTCGGTTTGCAAGCGCTCCCACAAGACCTCCTGCCGAAGCTATGTCGGAGTTTAGCCGCGTATCGGTAACGGCTTTAACCAGGTCGACATTATCCATAAAGTCATAGTTTTTATCGGTCTGTAATCTCTGTGCGTATATTTTTCTAATCTGTCCCCTGAATGATTCCTTCTGTTCATGCGTTTTCATTTCAAGTTCGTTTTCAACCGCGTTAACAAACCGCTCATCTATTTTAATAGGCTGGGTTTTGCCGGTTTGCGGGTCTTTATAAGTTATAATTTTATCCGGGCCAAGATCCGAACGTCCCATACCGACAATCATGTTGACGTACATCATAACGTCTTTAGTAATAGCTGCAGGCTCGTCCATAAATGCGTTGAACATTTCTGTTCGTATTCGTTTTCGATACAACCCTTTCGCGATCTTCAGATCTTCAAAATACTTAGCGCGTTCATTGTTGTCGTAGATATAATCAAGTATAATGTCTTCGGCTGCTTTGAAAACATCCAGGGCAAACATACACTTACCTTCGTTCGTTTCCGGATATCCTCGCTGAGTATTGATAATCCTTGCCAAATCTCTCTGACCCAGCCCTTTTTGTCCAAAGCGTTTTGTTGTATCGGATTCATGTTCAAGGTCCTCAACAATCTCCGCTAAAGCCTTAACACTCTTTTCACCGGCTACTTCGCCTGCAGCTAATTTCATCATTTCCACGGGTGTCAATTTATCATCAGCGCGCGGTAAACGTGAAAGCGTAACAATAGTTGATAACACGTAAACCAGGTTCGGATCCAGGTGTAATTTTTCACCCGTGAAAGTTGTTTTATTTCCTTCGCCAATTGCATAATAGGTTAACTGTTTCTGCAATTTATAGTTGGTATTATGGGCAACATAGCAGAATTTGCACCTGTCCAATATCGGTTTTTCTTCGCCGTTCTGCCTGTAGTTTTGAACATCAGTGTTGTTGCTGGTTGCAATTATGAATGTATCAATAGGCCATTTGAACGCGTCTATTTCTATAACCCTGTTCTGAACGACACCCAGGTATATTTTCATTAAGTCGGTTTTATTTTTGAAAATTTCATCTGCAAAGTGTATTCCGCCCCCGCCAACACGAGCCAAAGCGCCACGCCGTAAATCGAACCTGTAAGGATTATTGCTGTCTGTAATATGTAGCAAACGCTGAATGCTTTCTTCGCCGACAAGATCAACGCCCGAGCTAGTTAGCTTATCCTTTGCCGGATACTTTCCGGTAATTGTTCCCAAAGTTGAGCTAACGGGTATCTTTACAACTTTTATATGTTCTTTAACCTTATTTAGATCCCCGCCAAGAAATGCTTTAATATCATTTAGAATGTATTCGGTATCCGCGCCCAGGGGTCGGTAGTTTTTATAAAAAGCATCTATTTCCGGGGTTTTAAAACCGAAGGACGAAACGTAATCCCTGTTCGAATCATCTCCCGACTCCAGGTTCATTGCCAGGATCATTGGATCTTCGTGTGTCTGTGATTCGATTTCTTTAATGCCCCCGTATCCGCAAAGGCCTTCGGGTATCTGAAACCTGAATGTGTACTTCATATTTTCGGGAATTGATACAAAATCGCGGTACATTGCCGAAAGGTAATCGACAAAGAATGTTTTACCGTTACCCGGTTCACCTACTAATACAAAGGCCATTTCCTTACTCTCACCGTCTTCGGCGGCATCTTTTATGAATGCTACAAAATTATTCACCACGTCGAACATTCCGATGATGTGTTTTTTGCCTTGCCTGAATTTTAGAAAATCATACGTGTTCCGGCCGTTAACAATAATTTGCTTTATCTGTTTATTATCGCTGAACACCATTCGGGAAAGAGATTGAAATACATTTTCAAATCGATGTTTACCATCCTTTAATCCCTGCAAGTAACTGTTGAGATCGGTTCCATTGGTATTCATTTGGATACCTCCTAAAAGTTAATTCCGTTATTTCAAAGTATGTTCGGTAAACCCACGGTAATGATATAACCGCTAGAAAAAAGAACTATTCAGAATTCGTTATCCTGCCATAGTACATTCGAAAAGATCAAAAGAAGTAATTGTGCGCTAACAATTCGATGATAACAAATTATACGTTGAAACACAATTACTTAAGCCGTACAGAATCCGTTCACTTTATTAATCGAAAGAATAAACAAAAATTAAAGGCCGTTGGTAACCCTATACTACCTTTTATAACAAATTGTTTCTGATAAATAAAAAAGTGTAAAGTAAATTGCACTAAGTATTATTTTCTTGCGAATTTACCTCTACCGGGTCGATGTGTACAAATACTTTTTGAATTTCCCCTATTGATTCGAGAGTACGTTGAACTTCTTTGCCGATATCATGCGATAGTTTTGTCGGGCTGTTTTTATCAACGTCAATATGAATTTCTATGTGGAATTTGTCGCCTACATAATGGGAACGAATGTCATTTAGTCCAATAACACCGTCAACTTTTCTTGCCATGCGTGCAATTTTATGAATGAATTGAGTATCGGCAGATTTACCCATGAGATAATCAATGTTTTCTCTCCCTACTTCGTAGCCTGTTTTGAAAATAAAGATTGCAACAAGAATTCCAGCTATCCCGTCAACAAACTCGAAACTTAAGCTGGAAGCAATAACTCCGACTAAAGCGATGGTTGATGCAAGAACATCGTTCAAGCTATCTACACCGGAAGCCTTTATCGCAGTGCTGTTGTATTGCTGGCCGATGCGTTTCTGATACCGGCTTAAAATTATTTTCATGACTATTGTTGTAATAAGAATGGTATAAACAATTACAGTTGCATTTACTTCTTCGGGATTAATTATACGTTTGATCGATTCCTCTATAATTTTAATTCCCAGAACAAACGCAAATACAGCCACAATAAATGCAGCAATCGGTTGCGCCGCGCTGTGTCCGAAGTTATGCGTTGCGTCAGGTTTCTGACGTGAAAGATAAATTGAATATTTAACGGCAAAAGAGGAAACTATATCGGTTAATGAATTAACCGCTTCCGAAATAATAGCAATTGAGTTTGAGATTAGACCAGCTGCAACTTTGATAATAAAAAGAAATATATTAACGGCGATTCCAATATTAGTAGCGTGATCTAATCTCTTTGCCATGCGGGTATTTATCGGTTATTAATATTTTGTTTTTATTAACGAAATAATTTGAAAAAATTAGTGCAATTAATTAAAAAAGGCAGATTAACTCCGCCTTTTTAAAAAAATATTAAGTGAACTTTTACTCGCTTTTCATTAAACATGAAAATAGAATTTAATACTAAGCCTTCTCTTCCCAAATTTGCGCAATTGTAACAATCATTTTAACGGCTTCGTGCATATCCTGAACGGCAATGTATTCGGTAATTGCATGGAAGTTATGTCCGCCAGCAAACAAGTTTGGAGTAGGCAGCCCCATGTAGCTTAAACGTGAGCCGTCCGTACCGCCTCTTATAGCCGACTGAATTGGTTTTATGTTCAATCGTTTCAATGCTTCAAGTGCATATTCTTCCACTTGCGGATGCTGGTCCAATATTTCCTTCATATTTCGGTACTGTTCTATAACTTCGAACTCATAGGATGAACCGGGGTAAGCGGCCACAGCTTTTTTCACCAATTCTTCAAGTGTGGCTTCAAACTCTTTTAACTTTGGTGTAAGAAAATCCCTGATAATAAACTTGCATGTTGTTAGTTCTTCGTTACCGTTTATCGATGTACAATGAACGTAGCCGTCCCGCCCATCCGTTGTTTCCGGTGAAAGAGAATCCTTTGGCAGCAACTCCATAAAATGAGAGGCGACCTTCAGTGAGTTGACCATCTTATCTTTTGCGTACCCGGGGTGCACATTTATGCCTTTGAATTTGATTACAACGGCATCGGCGCTGAAAGTTTCCGTTTCAACCTCACCGCGGGTTGAGCCGTCGATTGTATAAGCGTATCTTGCACCGAACTTTTGAACGTCAAACTTCTCAGTACCTCTTCCCACTTCTTCATCGGGTGTGAAGCAGATCTTAATATCACCGTGTTTAATTTCGGCGTGAGTTGCCAGGTAGTTTAGTGCATCCATTATTTCCGCGATTCCAGCTTTATCATCGGCGCCAAGCAATGTTGTTCCATCGGTTGTAATGATGTCGAAGCCGATCATATCGTTTAACTCGGGATTAGCATCAGGGGAAATTTTATAACTTGAATCATTAGGCAGCACAATATCGCCGCCCTGGTAATTTTTATGGATAACCGGGTTAACATCTTTTCCGCTTACAGCAGGCGAAGTGTCAACGTGCGCAATAAATCCGACGGGAGTTACATCTTTTTCGGAATTTGACGGAAGCGTTGCAGTCACATATCCGTATTCATCCATGTTTGCATCGGATAAACCGATTTCTTTTAATTCCGTTACTAAATCTTTCGATAACTCTAACTGCTTTGGATCACTTGGGAATGTTGTTGATTCTTCGTCTGATTGTGTATCGTACTTAACATATTTCAGAAACCTGTCAACACAAGAAAAATTATAATTTAAATCGAACATATAAGCCTCTGCTTTGGTGGACTTTTTATAGTTAATTATATTCGGCAGTATATCGAAATATGGCAATAAATTCAATATAACCAGTTCAACGATTTTCTTATATTGACAAATCAACTTTTAATAAATACTGCCCAGCTATGAATGTTCCTGAAATTATTCGTAAAAAAAGAGACGGAAAAAAATTGTCCATAGAAGAAATCGGTTTTATGATTTCGAATTATGTTAACAAGCAAATACCCGATTACCAGTTTGCCGCATTCCTTATGGCTTCTTTTATAAGAGGAATGGATAAATGGGAAACCTCTGCATTTACTTCTGCAATGCTTTTTAGCGGTAAAGTTTTAGATTTATCATCCATATCGGACTTTAAAGTGGACAAGCATTCAACCGGGGGAGTTGGCGATAAAACATCGCTAATACTCGCGCCAATTGCTGCTGCTGCAGGAGTTCCCGTGCCGATGATTTCGGGACGAGGGCTGGGGCACACCGGCGGTACGTTGGATAAGCTGGAATCTATCCCGGGTTTCAGAACCGACCTGAGTTTAAATAAATACAAACAGGCGTTGAGGCGGCATAAAGCCATACTGATTGGGCAAACAAAGGACATAGCCCCTGCTGATAAGCTGATATACGCACTTAGAGACGTTACCGGAACAATAGAATCAATTCCGCTGATTACCGGCAGCATAATGAGCAAAAAACTGGCCGAAGGAATAGACGGGCTTGTGCTCGATGTTAAAACCGGCTCCGGCGCTTTTATGCGAACACTTAAAGGTTCGGTTGAACTGGCGCAATCATTAATTGAAACAACAAAGTCATTCAATAAAAAAGTAATGGCTTTTATTACCGATATGAATCAACCTTTGGGCAATTACATTGGGAACTGGTTAGAAGTTTACGAGTCGGTTAAAGTGTTGGAAGGAGATGAGGTAGAAGACCTGAATGAAGTAACGCACAACCTTTCAGGAGCGATGATTTACCTCGGAGGAAAAGCCAAATCGCTTAAAGAAGGCATTTCGGTTTCAAAAGAAATGATCAGAAGCGGCAAAGCGTATGATAAATTTAAAGAGATTGTTGAGTTCCAGGGTGGAGATTTCAGCTACATCAATGATTTAAATAAATATAAAAAACCGAAATACCGATTAGAAATACATGCCCCTTCATCAGGTTACGTGAAAATGATTGATAATTACGAAATTGGGATGAGCGCACTTGAGCTTGGTGCTGGGCGCAAAACTAAAGAAGACAGGATTGATCCAAAAGCCGGATTGATATTTTATGCAAAAATCGGGCAGCGTTATAAAAAGAACGATTTGCTGGCAGAATTGTTTACAGATAATAAAAGAGTGATAGAGTTGATTGAGAAACGAGTTATTAACGCGATTACGTTATCAAAAGAAAAAGTCAACAAACCGAAATTAATTAAAAAGATAATCAAATAAAGTTTATAGAAACTCTAACTGGTAGGTAGGCGTATTACTTCAGATAATATTATGTTAAATACAAGTTCGAATATTTTTCCAATCTAAGTTTAGATAAACAAATTAATTTAATTCAGGAGGAAATATGTTTTTTATAGTTGCTGTGATAGTTTTTGTGCTCGGTATAGTATTCTTCATTAGTTTGAGGAAAAATGGCAGAAAACAAGAAGCATCTGTTTCGCTTATAGCTGTTGTAGTGGCCGCGGTAATAGCAGTAGTAAATCTCTTTACAGTTGTACCTGCCGGTACTGTTGGAGTTGTGGATTTTCTTGGAAATGTAAGTGATAACACTTTAAGACCGGGTGTAAATCTCGTAAACCCAATGGCGAGAGTCATTAAATATAGTTTTAAAACTCAGGAACAAAGAGAAACGATGACTATACCTTCAAAAGAAGGATTACCTATACAGCTTGAAGTAAGTTTAGTCTACAGACTTGATCCGGCTAAAGCTAATGAAATCTACAAAACAGTTGAAGGTGGAGATTATTTAAATGTTATTCTGATCCCACAATTTCGATCTGTTACACGGGGTGTGACAGCTAAGTACGAAGCTAAAGCATTGTATACTGAAGCTCGCGAACAGATGGCAAGAGAGATCGTAGATGCGCTTCAAACCGTAGTGGGCGAACGTGGAATTGTAATTGAGAATGTACCGCTTCGTCAAATTGTACTTCCTGCAAAACTTACACAATCAATTGAAGAGAAATTGCAGGCTGAGCAGGAAAGTCAAAGAATGGCATTCGTGCTTAAAAAGGAAGAACAAGAAGCAGATAGAAAACGAATTGAAGCTAAAGGTATAGCTGACTTCCAGGAAATTGTCTCCGAAGGAATTAACCAAAACTTGTTAAGATGGAAAGGCATTGAAGCAACTGAAAAATTAGCAAGTTCAAATAACTCCAAGGTAGTCGTAATTGGATCAGGTAAAGACGGTCTGCCGTTGATACTTGGTGGGAATAACTAAAAACTAAGCCAGAGGAAAATAAAGGCGCAGAGATTTTTTTAGCTTGTCTCTGCGTCACTGGTGAAATTATTTTCCTGTCTCAACAAACATATAACCTGCACCGCGAACACTTTTAATAAAAACCGGATCAGATGTATCCGTTTCAAAATATTTGCGAAGGCGACCAATAAAATTATCAACTGTTCTAGTTTCAATCTCGGGATTAATGTGCCATACGTTTTCGAGCAGCTCCTTTCGGGTTACAACCTCATTCTTTCTATCAACCAGGTATTTAAGAACCATTGCTTCGATGTGAGTTAATTTTATTGTCCCCTTTCCTGTATTACAGTTCATGTTTTCAAAATTAATTTTATTTGTTCCAAAATTGTAAGTCGGATTTGATTGTATTACGCTTTTATACCACATCTTCCGCTTAAGCATGCCTTTTATTCTTAACAAAAGTTCCTGCAAGTGAAAGGGTTTGGTGATATAATCATCAACGCCGATCGCCAGACCTTTTAGCTTGTCGCTTGAAGTTGTCTTGGCAGTGAGCATTAAAATCGGAATCTGCGGCGAATCTTCACGAACAATTTCCGCAACTTCATAGCCGTTTAAATATGGCAGCATAACATCAAGAACTATCAAATCGAAATCATTGTCTTTATATAAATCTATTGCTTCTTTTCCATCGCTTGCAATCTGAACCGAATAACCCTCCTCGCAAAGGTTGTATTCCAGCCCTATTGCTAAAGTTTCCTCATCTTCAACCAGTAGAATTTTACTTCCTTTAAAATCGATTTCATTCATTCGTTTTTTCGCTAATGATTTTTCTGTTTTTCGTTTTTTCCAACAATTTTTCGAAATATCTTTTCCTGGTCGACTTGTAAATCGGTAATTGCATTATAAACTTAGTCCCAGGATTTTTTCCTGAACTTACTACTGAGATAACTCCTTTGTGAAATTTAATTATCTCCCGAACCCAATATAAACCAAGCCCCGTACCTTTTACGTTCGGAATGTCTTTGCTGTATACCCGGTGAAACTTTTTGAAAATATTTTTTTGATCATTGGGTAAAATTCCCATCCCGTTATCCTGAAACTCAACAACAAACATTTTGCCCGTGCATGACATTGATACTATTATCTTTGCGGGCTCAATAGAGTATTTTATTGCATTGTCAACAAGATTATCAAATACTATCCTCAGGGCATTTTTATCGGCTACAATTTCACAATTCGCTTCGCCCTCAAATAAAAACGAACCCGCAGGAAGTTTAAAATTTTCCGCCGAATTGATCGCCAAATTTTTAACTAGTTCTCCGGAGTTGAAAACCTGGAAATCATGTGAAATATTCTTTTGTTCCAAAGCGGAAATCTCCAGGATTGAATTGATTAACCTATTCAACCTCTGGGCATCTTTTTTCATTAGTTCTATAAACTCTATTTGTTTACCCGGCGGAACGTTTCGCGAACTCAGTGTATCAAGATACAATTGAATCGATGATAGCGGTGATTTTAACTCATGGGTAATGTTGCCGATGAAATTATCATATAGTCGCGTCAATCTAAGCTGTACGTTTAGATGGCGAAATGTCATTGACATTCCGAAAGAAATGCCTACAAGTAATATCAATCCCCCTACAAATGCAATCACGTTGATATTATCGTAAAGAATTTGCGGGGAAATCTGATCGCCTACTTCTTCAAAAATTATATAATTTGATACATACCAATAAATCCAAATTCCCAGCAGCATCAGCCAGGCGATCTGCGCAAGAATGAAAATGAAGATATGGTAAAAAAGCGGATGCTTGTTTTTCATTTCAAAATATCATCAAATTAATTGCTTCAACTTTCCATCTAATCTTAGCTACAGCAAATAACACTTAATATTCGAAAATGTAAAATAGTTTGGGGGAAGTTTTACATTTCTTTTACAAATCTAGACATAATTTTTTTGCATAATATCACTGTGATAATACGGTTAAGTAACAACTAAAATAAATTTAGCAAGATAAGGTGTGTTATGAAAATACTTTTGGTTTACCCGGAAACCCCGCATACATTTTGGAGCTTTAAGGACGCATTAAACTTCGTTTCAAAAAAATCTGCCGAACCACCGCTGGGGTTAATTACAATTGCAGGGATGCTGCCTAAGCGCTGGGATTTGAAATTAATCGATATGAACGTATCTCAACTGAAGGAAGCCGACATTGTTTGGGCTGATTATGTTTTCTTAAGCGGAATGAGCGTACAAATCAAATCGTTTCGCGAGGTTATCAGAAAGTGTAATGTGCTGGGCACTAAAGTCGTAGCCGGCGGACCACTCATTACAACGCAGCCTAATGACTTTTTGGGAATAGATCACCTCATACTTAACGAAGCCGAAATAACACTTCCTCAATTTTTAGCCGACCTTGAAAACAGCTCCCTCAAACAGGTTTATTCATCCGATAAATTCCCAGACATGTCACCGGCGAGCGTTCCCCGGTGGGATTTATTGGATATGAAAAAATATGCATCTATGAGTATTCAATATTCAAGAGGCTGTCCTTACGACTGCGAATTTTGCAGCATCACCGTTTTAAACGGTCGCAAACCGAGGACTAAAACCACGGAAGTGTTTCTAAAGGAGCTGGATGTTTTGTACAACCTCGGCTGGCGAAGCGATGTTTCAATTGTTGACGATAACTTTATAGGGAATAAAAGAAAGCTAAAAACCGATTTACTGCCCGCATTAATTAATTGGCAAAAGGAGAAAGATTATCCCTTTCCATTCATCACGGAAGTCTCTATTAATATGGCTGATGATGATGAATTGATCGACTTAATGAGCCGAGCAGGATTATACAGCTTATTCGTTGGAATTGAAACGCCCAACGACGAAAGTCTCGTTGAGTGCGGTAAGTCGCAAAATATAAAAAGAAATTTGGTTGATTCGGTTAACAAACTTATTAAAAGAGGATTTATAGTTTCCGGCGGATTTATAGTCGGTTTCGACAATGACCCGTCGAACATATTTCAAAAACAAATTGAATTCATTCAGGATAGCGGAATTGTATCTGCAATGGTGGGTTTGCTTAACGCACCGTACGGAACAAAACTTTTTAAACGAATGAAAGAAGAAAAAAGATTAGTCGAGGGATTCTCCGGCAATAATATGGATGGATCAATAAATTTTATTCCCAGGATGAAGTACAAAGATTTAATGAACGGTTACGCAAAAGTGGTTAAAACTATTTACTCCCAGCAAGAGTATTTTTGCCGGTTAAAAATATTTCTGGAGAATTATCGATTACCTTCATGGAAGCTGGATAAGATTAAGATGAGAGAAATAAAAGCATTCGTCAAAATACTTTGGAAACTCGGAATAGTTGAAAAAGGGAAAAGGTATTTCTGGAAGCTTCTTGCACTAAGCTTATTTAAATATCCCGGCAAATTTACAACAGCAATGACACTTGCCGTATATGGTTTTCATTACAGGCGGGTCGCAGCTACTATTTAAAGTAACTCCAGAATAAACTAAACTCACGGAATCTTGTATGTCTTTACTGTTATAGATTCCGGGATTTTTTTGTTAATTATTTAATCATGTTTTCCGGCTTTAAAATTTCATCCAGCCTTTCTTTGCTCATCAGGTTCTTTTCAAGTACCAGCTCGTAAACACCCTTGTTTTGTTCTAGCGCTTCCTTTGCCAGCATTGTTGATGTTTCGTAACCTAAATGCGGATTAAGCGCAGTAACTAAACCGATGCTGTTCTCAACTAAATATTTACAGTGTTCTTCATTAGCAGTAATGCCGTCAATACATTTATACTTAAGTGTCACCATTCCGTTCTTAAGCATCTCAATCGATTCAAACAAACTCTGCACAATAACCGGTTCGAATACATTTAACTCCAACTGACCAGCTTCGGCGGCAAGGGTTACGGTTAAGTCGTTTCCAATTACTTTAAAAGCGATCTGGTTAACAACTTCGGGAATAACCGGGTTAACTTTGCCCGGCATTATTGAGGAACCGGGCTGCATCGGCGGCAAGTTAATTTCGTTTAATCCCGTTCGCGGACCCGATGAAAGCAAGCGTAAATCGTTGCTTATTTTAGAAATTTTTACCGACAACCTTTTTACCGCGGAAGAATACATAACAAACGCGCCGGTATCCTGAGTTGCTTCAACCAGGTTCAAAGCCAATTTTATATCTTCATCGGTAATTTCTCTAAGGTGTTCAATGCATTTTTCGCTATAGCCTTCGGGCGCGTTTATGCCCGTGCCTATTGCCGTTGCGCCCATGTTTACTTCGAGGAACAAGTTGGCGTTTTCGTTCAATCGATCGATTTCTTCTTCGAGAGTATTTGCATAAGCCAGGAACTCCTGCCCAAGCGTCATTGGAACAGCATCCTGTAGCTGCGTACGCCCCATTTTAATTATATTGCTAAACTCGTCTGCTTTTTCATGAAATGATTTTACAAGCTCTTTCACTACTTCAATTAATTTTTTGTTCACGTTGAACAACGCAATCTTAATAGCTGTTGGATATGCATCGTTCGTTGATTGGGATAGGTTAACATGATTATTCGGGTGGCAATATTTGTATTCGCCTTTTTCATATCCTAGTATTTCCAAAGCGCGGTTGGCTATTACTTCGTTAGCGTTCATGTTGGTAGAAGTACCTGCACCTCCCTGGATCATATCTACAACAAAATGCGAATGCCATTTTCCGTTAAGAATTTCATTACAAGCCTGAACTATTGAGTCGGCAATTGGTTTCGATAACAATCCTAAATCTTTGTTCGCTTTAGCCGCCGCTTTTTTTACAACCGCTAAGCCTTCAATTACAAGAGGAAAAAAGCTCAATGAAATACCGCTTATGTTAAAGTTTTCCAATGCTCGTAAAGTTTGAATACCGTAGTAGAATTCATATGGTACATCACGGTCCCCAAGCAAATCATGTTCAGAACGGGTCCTACCGGATTGATATTGCTCACCGACATTAAATACACGTGCATTAGCCTGCCGCATTCTTCGCGAAATAACGTGCGAAATATTAGAAAGCACTTTTCCCGCTACCTCGGGGCGTTTTTCAAACAGCTTGTGGAACTCATGCTTCGAAATAACGATTGCCCTGGTTTTTATCATTGCACGCGCCGAAGTAGAGTGAGGCGAGTCGTCCATAAGTGATCCTTCGCCGAGGAAATCGTACTTGCCGAAATACGATAAGCGTCTTTCTTCACCGAAAGCAGATTTCTTGAACAACTCTATTTCGCCTTCGTAAATCAAGTACAAGTTATTACGAGTTGTTGATTCGCTGAAAATTATCCGGTTTGATTCGAACTCTTTTTCTTCAATATTTTCGGTAAGAAACTCGAGTTCGGACTCGTTGATGCATTTAAACAACTCGATTTTTTTGAAAAACTCTTTCAGAATTATTTTATCCATAGTACCCTCAATTATTCAATTTTATTGTGAGCAATATAGGGTAAAATACGAAAAGAGTGAATTGGTCGGGTAGATTTAACGGGAAGATACATAGGCAACAAGATTAATTGCTTTCGGTAGAGGACGAACATTTCTGTACTTACTTAACCTGAGTTCGATATAATAATTAAGCAATCACTAAACCACTTTCTAGATTCAAATTCAATTTAGGCTTCTTTACTTGAAAATGATAAGCCGCT
>JANQLA010000513.1 GCA_028280855.1 Melioribacteraceae bacterium | reverse complement strand
ATTTTAAATCCTGCTCAATAGAAAGAATCCCGTCCCGTCTTGATTTTATGGAAATTACGAAAAAATCCGTTATCAACTTTTTATGATCGTACCTGTTGGGAAAATACGCTTTTTTCATAAGCGACAATATCGAATTAAATTTGTCCAGCCCGTTTCCGATTATAGTTGCCGAAAATGTACCGCCAAAAACAATTATCAGCGGGGCAATCAAAAACAGTGTAGTTATTGAACCGCCTTCTATTAAAAACGCTCCGAAAATCGACAGCGTACCAAGTATTAATCCAAGCACTGTGCCGTATTTCTTCGTCATAAGTAATCCACCAATGATTTAGGAAGAATCATAGATGATGTTTTATAAGCCAACTGAAGCAAATAGTCCTGATGTTCCAGGTCGATCATCGTCTCAACAACGTCAACTTCGGTTTCTTCCGACATTAATTCTTTTAATGTAATAATTCTGTTGTCGAGCAGTTCCTTGGAATCTTCCAATCTGTTTATATAAATACCACTTTCCGATGTTTTATCCAGCAGAGTTCCATGAAAGTTTTCAATTAGCTGTTTGTCGGCTTCGTCAGGCAGCGCCCCGCTCTCCAGATCAGTAACAATTTTTTTCAAGGCATTAAATACATCCGTTGCGCCGATTGTGCCAAAAAGTTCTTCGCCGCTTATATTAACCTTTTGCGAAAGATTACCGGAAATTTTCACTTTCTGTTCTCCGCTTACATCCGGAACTTTCAATTCAATTGCCGATTTGTCCGCAGTATATCCGAAGGGTTTTGCAGTAAAATCTGTTCCACCGAACAAGTATTTGCCATTGTATTCTTTGTTGGCACTGTTCAAAATAGAATCTAGCGCAAATTGAATTTTTTTAGCGTAAGACTCGGGATACTGGTTGTTAACAGGATTCTCTAATTCGGTAAACAGCGCCCTCACTTCGTTAACTTCTTTCAGCATCCCTTCAAGCGCATCCGAAGTTTCCCTAAGCGTTGCAAGCGATTCCGCTATGTTACGCTGAAACGATTCGGAACTCTTGATGGTACTATTCATTCGCATAAGCTTTGCAGCGCCTGCCGGCGAATCAGAAGGTTTGTTAATTTTTGATCCAGTAGTTAATTCGTTTTGAAGCCTTTCCATCTTCTTCTTGGATGCAAAGGTATTTCTTAAAAACGATTGGCTAAGTTGTGTGTCGGATACTCTCATAATTCTACACCAGTCCCATTAATGTTTCCAGCATCTCATCGGCTATCCTAATAAGTTTTGCTGAAGCGTCGTAAGCCCGCTGAAATTTAATTATCTCGGTCATTTCCTCGTCAACCGAAACGCCGGAAACCGCTGTTCGCTGAATTTCCAGTTGATCGAGCACTAATTGACTTGCTTCAGCCGCGCTTTCGGATGATAACTTATCATTACCTATCTGACTTATCAAAGAGCCGTAATAATTGCCGAACGAAGCGCCATCAATCGATTTTTCAGTTGTAAGATTTCCAATAGCTACTGCAAGGTCACCGTTGCCGTTTGTGCCGTCGGCTGAAACAGCAATATTTTCAGGTTGTCCGAGAATATCGTCGCTTAATACAAGCTTACCGTCTTTATATTCCTTAAAAAACTCAATACCGGTTCTAGGCGAAGCTTCGTTAGTATAACCGCTTGAATGAATTGTATTAACCGAATTAACAAGTCCGGTAAACAAGCTATCAATCTTAGCCTGGTAGTCTGCAATTTTATTCGAATAGATATCGGAGATAGCGTAAATCTCACCACCCGTAAGCTTAACCGTACTCGAACTGTTTTCGGGAGCAATGGAAAGTTTACCATCTGTATTTACAACCTGAAACTTGATATATGAAGAAGCATCGGCGGCAAAAGTTCCACCAATACTTATATTTGCACTTCCTCTGTCGTCGTAATTTACACTTATGTTTACGAGTTCAGCAAGTTCGCCAATAATTTTATCCCGCGAATCCATAAGATCGTTTGCGTCCTGGTTACCGGCGTTCATTTTGTTAATCTCGTTGTTCAATTGGTATACAAGACTCAACTTGCTGTTGAGCGAATCTGTTTTTTCCCTAAACTCTTGGAACATATCGTACTTGATAGTGGCCAAATCATTGTTAACACTTTCAACTTTTGTCGCCAGGTTTTCAGCAGCATAAATTACATTATTTCTAAGGGGGACCGAGTTGGGCGCAACAGAAAGCTCGCTCCACGTGTTAAAGAATGTGTTCAATAAATTTGAAATCCCTATATCGGAGGGTTCGGAAAACAACTGTTCAACCTGGGTTAAAATAGTCGACTGCTTTTGGCTTGCCGAGTAGTTCTGCTGGTTCGAGACAATTTGTTTATCGATAAGCCCGTCGCGTATCCTTGAAATTGAATCCAGCTTAATACCTGTTCCCCAAACGAAGCTCGCGTTTCTTTCGGGTACTTCGGCTGCAAGGTTTACTCTCTGACGAGTGTAATTTTTGTTAGCTGCATTCGAAATATTATGTGAGGCTACATTCATTGAATTTTGGTATGTAGCCAAACTCCTGCGCGATATGTCAAAAACTCTTGATAGTCCCATCTTAAACTCTTCTGTCTAAAAGTGGTTTTTTTTGCGATGAAAGTAGTATGCTGAGCGTTTGTTTAACAATGCTGTTCGCCTGCTCTATCAAAAACAAATTTTGTTTGTTCACTTCGGAAACCTTTTTAGTACATTCCCTAATGGCGGTCCTTGCATCGAGCAAAGTTGTGTAAGAGTCATTTGGAGTATGTAATTTCAGTTGATTTAGCACATCACCGCCATCTTTAATGTTTGCAAGCTCACTTTCCATTCCTGCCTCTTTGAAAATACTTTCAAGGCAGTTTGTGCGCTCGAATTCTTTGCGGTTAATCTTGCTTAGACATGTTTCTTCTTTAATTGTAAACTTTTCCAGGTTCTCGCGCTGGTTGTTAATAATAGCACGCTGCTTTTCCAAGGCCACATCAAGAAGTTCTTCCATGTTTGCAGATTGATCTGAATAAATTCTAAGTAGTTTTTCAATATTCATACTAACCATCCAGGTAATTCATATAACCCAGTACACGGGTTATATAGTTTTTCGTTTCTTTAAATGGCGGAATACCATTGTATTTATTTACGTTCCCGGGTCCTGCGTTATAAGCAGCCAATGCAAGTTGAATGTCCCCTTTGTAACTATCGAACATTTTAGCAAGGTATTTAACGCCTCCCTCTATATTTTGCCTTGGATCAAATGAATTTTTCACACCCATTTCTTTAGCCGTGCCGTCCATTAATTGCATCAGTCCTTTTGCATTTGCTTTTGAAACAGCTCTCGGGTTTGCAGCAGATTCCGTGAGAATTACCGACTTAATTATTTTTTCATCGATTCCATATTTCTTGGAAGCACCAGAGATTAAATCCTTGTATTTATCGAGCCTGTTTAATGATCCAATACTTGGTGATATTGATTTAGCGTTGTCCGTAATTTTCTCGACTTTTACAGGCTGTTTAAGAGCAGGTTTTTGAGCTATCTCCATTCTGAACTTAGACAATTCTTCACCGGTAAGTTTTCTGAAAATCTGGTCCGATACTCCAAACGATTTAGACTTTGACATATAAGAAGCAATCTGCGTTTCGAACATGGAGTCGAAGTAATCGCCGCCGAAGCCTTCTTTACCGAATAAACCGCCCGTAGTTTGCGTCATACTTTTGAGCATCATCGAAGTGAGCAGCGATTCAAAATCCCTGGCAGCATCTGCAATTTTCTTTTTATCCTCAACGCTGTAACGACTCTTAATATCCGGAGTCTGTGCAATGTGCTTATTATGGTTCGTTATTTTTAATGCAACATTTGTCATCGATTTATAATATTATTAATTCTCCAACTAGAGCCCCTGCTTCTTTAATCGCCTGGAATATTGCAATGATGTCCTGAGGGGTTACCTTCAAAGAGTTAAGGGCTGTTGCAACTTCCTGTACATTACTGGCTCTTTCCAATGCAACAACCCTGTTTGTATCCTGTTTGGCTTCCGGCACAAGATTATTAAAAATTGCGGTGCGTCCTTGCGAAAATGCATTGGGTTGCGAAATTATCGGGTATGAATTAATGTTAATGTTAAGTCCGCCGTGCGATATTGTTACCGGTTTTATAATAACGTTGTTGCCGGCAACTACAGTACCAGTTCTTTCGTTCAATACTACCTTTGCCCCAAAGTCCGTTTCAACTTCGAGACTTTCGAGTTGTGCGAGGAAATCAACTATATTACTTTGCATTGCAGTCGGAACGTTCACAAATACTTCAGAAGCATCAATTGCTTTGGCCGTTCCTTCTCCGAAGTTATTATTAACTGCATTTGCAAGGTTGTTCGACGTTGAAAGATCAGGTTCCTTTAAAAATAATTTTACTTCACTCGATAGTTCGGTTGCTTCGGCAGGAGATAATTTCAACGACCCGCCCCGCGGTACTCTTCCGGCAAGTGTGTGATTCTTAGCGGCACGGCCGCCAGATTGCGTTGTAACGTCATAGCCACCGACAGAGACGGAACCCTGGGCAAACCCATATACTTTTC
>JANQLA010000507.1 GCA_028280855.1 Melioribacteraceae bacterium | reverse complement strand
AGGCAAGTTATTAATTATTTTGCACTTTTCTAAGTCTAATTCTTTATATCCGGTTGCTGAATAACTACTTATTCGATTTTCAGCAAGCCCTATTTAATAAAGAAATCACGAGCAGTATGGGGCTGCCGCCCAAGTTCCGCTAACACCGCGCCGATTTCCGTGTAAACATTAGGACACTCGTCAAACAACTTTCCGAGCCTGGCTAAATCGTTTCCAAACCATCCCAAGTGAGCGTTTATGAATTTTGTCTTTTTGTGCTTCTTGAAAACGTTGTGTTGTTCATTAATAATTTGTTCAAACGACGGTTGGGTATCTGGATTTCTTTTTCGCCCAGGCTTTTCCTTTAGCTCCAACCATCGCTCGTTATGTTCGTCGTGAGGCTGCCAAAACTGAAAGGGATCCGCGCTGTGAATTAAAACCGGTATCCCGAGTTCAGCGCACTTCCGCCAAATAGGATCAAGTCGGGTATCGTCAACAGATACTCGTTCGCCGTTTACATCAACTAAGCCCATTCCCAAGTTTTTATATACCTTCAAGCCGACTGCACCGTTTTTTACATCTTCCTCCAACTCGTTCAAAGCATTTTCTGCCCATCCGTATTTGCCTATATCATTCATATCGATATTAGTAAAGAACATAATTCTATTCGGCGCTTCACGTGCGACTTTATCTATCGATTGCTTTAAATAATCCGATGATTGCAAGCCGAACGTGTTCTTGTGATTTGTTAGTCTGCGAAAACTCCGCCCGCTTAAATTGATCATTACGCCCATGTTCAGCTTGACCATATCGTTTACCAGCGAATTCAAGTTCTGTGTAGGAATTCGCCACTGGTGGTTGTGCACATCGATGAAAGGATACTTTGAGCTGGTTTTACGGTGCTCGGTCGCGACCAACGTAGATGGCGGGTTGTAATCCTCGAAGCTGATTGAGAACGAATCTGTTTGACCAATAATGCCGGAACCGAACTGTATAATTAATAATGTAACCGAAAGTAATTTCTGAATTTTCATTTGGATCAATTAACAAATTTTTAATTAGACACAATGACCGATTATATATAAATTAAATTTCCTTTCAAAACCTTGCGGAGAAAATCGTGAAAAAAATATATATCTACTACTTATGTTATCGTTAAGTTTCTTTTTTGTAAACTGTAGCGACGACGACGATAACTCGAATCCAACAGATCCGCCGGCAGAAGTTGAAGGCGTGGGTATATATGTTGGTACTACTTCTAACGGTAAAGAAATTACATTGGAAATTTCAGACGTAAACGGTGAAGCATGGTTAACCAGGTACGACTTCGAATTCTCCGACCTTAAAGGAGGAGCAGAACGAAGCAGTACGCAGGGTATTGTGCAAATTGTAGACAATTCGTTTTTAACTCAAATTGGAAGCACCGCGTCGGAAGTTTTAAGCGGAACCCTTAATAATTCAACAATAACGGGTAGCTACAACATTAATACAATAGTAAGTGATACCGGTACATACACCGCAACAAAACAATAATTGTCAGGCGGATTAATTTCTTTCTCTTTATTCCCGATTACTTTCATTACCTGGGAGTAATTGAAAAAGTCACACAAGACTCTTAAACATCTGATCTAACAAAATATAATCCTTGGAACTCTTAAACAATCTATGAAAATCGTAGTAACAGTCTGACAATTATTTTATTTTAGAAAAACAAAACAATCCGCTTGTATGAGAAAAATTCATTTTTTTTTAATCATTTCATTTAACTTTTTGTACTTACCTGTTAAAGCTGAAAACTTAACTAGTTCGCAGGTTACTAATCCGGATTCGACACAAATCGAAACTTTATTGGAAAAGGCATGGGAATTAAGAAGTAACGATCCACTGTCGGCTATCCAATTTGCAAAACAAGCAAATGCTATTGCCGAAACGAACGAAGACAAAGTCAACCTTTCGCAAGTGTTAAACTACCTTGGCGTAATTCACACAAACATGGGTGCTAATGAAATAGCGCTGGACTATCATGTAAAAGCGCTTGCAAGTGCCCGGGAATCCGGTGACTGGCGGCAGATTGGATATTCATACAATAACATCGGTGGAATTTACAGTACAAAAAACAAACTAGAGCTTTCTACTTCCAATATTTTTAACGCAATTAAAATTTTCACCGAACAAAATTTTAATCGCGGGCTTGCATATTCCTACCTGAATCTTGGAAGACTTTACAAAGACCAGGAAAATTATAAGCAAAGTATGAACTATCTCACTTCTGCGCTCGATCAAATAAAAATCCTGGAAAATGAGGATATAAAAGCGAAAGTCTTACTCGAAGTTGCTGATCTTCTAAGATTGCAAGGCTTCTATACAAGCGCCGAAAAAACCTATGATGAGCTTAGAGAGATTTACCTTAGTTTAAACCAAAAGAAAGGACTTGCCGAAGTATGGAATAGTCTAAGCGAAATTAGCATAGAGAAAGAACAGTTTAACGATGCTTTGTTTTATGCCGAAAAAGCGCTGGGTATCAATGAGGAGATAATGAATTTCGAAGGTGAAATAAAAAATCTTATAAATATTTCACAAATATATCTTTCTATTAATAACGAGCTAACCGCTGAAAAAAGACTTACCGACGCGCTTAATAAAGCCGATCAATTAAAGGCAAACTATTTGTTGCTTGAGACATATGAGGCGTATTATCAATTCTATAAAAAGACAAACGATACCGGCAAAGCACTTTATTACCTTGAACTGTTTAATACTCTCAATGATTCTTTAGTGACTAAAGAAGAAATTGTTCGGCTAGGTGAATTAGAATCTTTGATTAAAATAGAAAAGGCACAACAAGAAAACGATAAGCTAGTGGCCGACCTCAAATATCAAACCACTCAACGTAACTTCGGGCTGGCAATTGCAGTTCTTTCAATAATTCTAGTTGGATTTGTTAGCTATAGATTTTATGAAAAGAAAAAATTGAGCGAGGAATTAAAACAGACGAATTCCGTAAAAGATAAATTCCTAAAGATAATTGCTCATGATTTACGGGAGCCGTTTAGTGCAATTTTTTCTGCAGTAGAATTGCTAAAGGATAATTACAACGAAATGACCAAAGAAGAAACGAAAGAATTCATCGATACAATAGGTAAATCTGTAAAATCCGATTTTGATCTTTTGGAAAACCTGTTATTGTGGGCACGCAGCCAAAGCAATACAATTCAATTTGAACCAGAGCTGTTATCCGTGTGCGAAATCATTGATCGTAATTTAGACGTTGTGCGAACAGGAATAAACAACAAAAAAATTAGTGTGTCTGTTGAGTGTAAAGATAAGCTCCGGGTGTTTGCCGACGAACAAATGTTGAACACTGTTATTCGCAATCTTTTACTTAACGCGATTAAGTTTACCCACCTAGACGGAAATATTCACATTCATTGCAGAGACGAAGAGAAGCAAACTTCCATACAAATTTCGCATTCGGGCATAGGTATGAACGAAGAAACGCTAAACAATTTGTTCAGGTTGGATAAAAAAGTAATTTCGAAAGGTACGGCCGGTGAAATGGGCTCCGGCTTAGGCTTAATAATAATAGAAGAATTTTTAAAGAAGCACAACGGAACACTGAATATAGAAAGCGAATTCGGAAACGGAAGTAAATTTACAATTCGTTTTCCGCATAAAGGTGAATCATAATTTGTATCTATTGTTTCGTTACTTGTAAAGTATGCTGTTGTATTTCTGTTTAATTCTCTTGTGTCCAATTTGTCCTTATTGATTTCAACAAACTCAACATTTAGATTATAGTCTAAATCAGCTTTTTTGAAAGTTTGATCTTCTCCCCAATGCTTGGCACGCTAAATTAGACCAGGAATCTTATTAAGACAAAAACGTCTTTCTTTTATTCCTGTTTTATTTTATATTGCAACCCTGCTCACCGAGCTAACGGATCTTTTTGGGGAAAGCTGTTATTTGGTTAGCACAAAACAAAATCAATGCAATTACTCCGTTTCACCGGGGAATACGTTCTTGAATTAAAAATTGGGAAAGCTGCCATGAACAATGATCTACTAATTTATTTTGGTTCATCAATTATTATGTTCTGGGGGGTAGCTCACATTCTGCCGACAAAAGCTGTTGTAAACGGGTTTAAAGAACTATCAAAAGAGAATAATCTTATAAAAACAGTTGAATGGGTTGCCGAAGGGTTCGCGTTTTTATTCATTGGTTTACTTGTTACTGCTGTTACATCTATTATAGGTGCAGATAGAATTGGTTCATCAATCGTTTATATTCTTTCCGCTATTGCTCTAATTTCACTTACATTCTGGTCATTAACATTTGGCAAGCAGACAAATTTTCTGCCGGTAAGAATTTGCCCGCTTATTAAAACATTTGTAGCCGCACTTTACCTTTTGGTTGTATTCATATAGCGGGTCTTTTAAAAATTATTCATTCGTTCATTTTTAGTAATTTTGAAAAACAATTAATTTCGGACGATTGAATAAAACAGCAGAAAATATTATTGACCTCTTTAAAACAGTAAGATCATCATCCTTAAAACGTTTTAAACTGGTGCCCCAAGGTAAAGAAAACTGGCGCATCGCAGAAGACAAAATGAGCATTGCCGATATTGCCCACCACCTTATAGAGCTTGACAAATGGACAATTGAAAAGCTGAAGAATCCCGAATTAAAAGCTATAGACGGAGTTGTTAACGCTGTAAGTATTGCCAACAGGAATGAATATGACAAACTACTGAATGATTTTGAAAACATTCTTGAAGGCAAAATCCTTGCAGTAAAAAACATGACGTACTGGGAGTTCGACAAAAAGATTTATGACGATCGTTTTAATAAAGAAGTTAGCCTGTGGTATGTAATCTTACGGGGTAACATAGATCACGAAATTCACCACCGGGGACAAATTTCAGCTTATCTTCAAATGATTAGCCCGTGAATTGACCACCCATTTTGTTTGATGGCATCAAACAAAACTAGGTGTTTTTATTTGGCAACATCGAACAGAAATTTAATAGATCCGCGAATGCTAAATGATAATTCTCCCTGCATGATAGATAAAATTTATAATTGTTTTATTGCAATATTTGACGGATACTTGCGTCTGTAAAATTACACGCAAGCCGGAGGGAACAAATTGGACTTTTCTAAAGACTACCAGATTCATTACTATCACTGCGATACTCGCCTTAACTCAAGTGTCTTCAGTATCATTAGAATACTTGAAGATATTGCCATTCATCAAAGTGAAGAACTTGGAGTAGGCATTGATTATTATCATAAACACCGCGTGGGCTGGATGCTTACACGCTGGGCAATAGAAATAAAAGAGCTTCCGAAGTTTCGGGATACAATAAGAGTTAATACAACGCCGAAAGCCTTTAATAATTTTTATGCGAATCGCTGGTACAAAATTCTTGATAGTCAAGGTATCGAAATCATCAACGCAAAAACTCTCTGGATATTCGTTGATCTCGATACACGCAAACCAAAGCCTGTTACCGAAGATATGTATCTAAAATACGACCTTACGCCCGATGATAAAAAGTATTTTACAAAGCTCAATAGCATTGGAGCAATTGAGCAGGTAGATTATTCAAATAATTTCCGTGTTCGTTTAAGCGACATCGACACAAACAAGCATACAAACAATTCTCATTATGTTAGCTGGGCATTGGAGGCGCTGCCGCCGGATTTTCAGCAAGCAAAGTCAATACAATCGCTTCAAGTCAATTATCTTAAAGAAACAAATGTGGGTGATCAACTTGTTTCCGAAGTGCAGATGATATCTGATGAAAATGCCTATGAATGTTTACATGCGATTTCAAAAGATGATCAAGTTGTTTGCCGTGTAAAATCTGTTTGGCAATAGTAGAAAATCACTTCATTGTTAATCGAAATATTTTGGTTTTACATTCCCTTAACACTAAGTTTAGAGATGTGATTTTTAGTCAAATTCAGCTAAGAATCTTATTTGATTAACGAATGAAGATGGAGGTTTGAGATGTCAAACGCTTACTTTCAAGTCCCAATACCAGAGAACGAACCAATATTACCTTACGGTCCCGGAAGTATTGAAAAAGATGAATTAAAGAAAAAAATAGCCGCTTTAAAGTCGCAAACTATAGAAGTTCCTTTAATAATTGGTGGAGAGGAAGTTAAAACCGGTAACACTGCTAACATGGTTATTCCTCATAATCACTCACATGTGTTAGGCACCTATCATAAGGCTGGTGAAAAAGAAGTCAACCTGGCTATTGAAGCCGCTCTTGAAGCTCGTAAAGAATGGGCTGCAATGCCCTGGGAACACCGCGCTTCTATATTCTTAAAAATGGCAGAGCTGCTAGCCGGGCCTTGGAGATCTACAGTAAACGCCGCTACAATGCTCGGTCAATCCAAAACAGTATTCCAGGCGGAGATAGACAGCGCATGCGAGCTTATCGACTTCTTTAGATTCAACACATTCTACATGACCCAATTAATGGCTGATCAGCCCGATTCTGCACCCGGCATGTGGAACAGGGTCGAGTATCGCCCGTTGGAGGGATTTGTGTTTGCCGTTACTCCTTTCAACTTTACATCCATTGCTGGCAACTTACCCACGGCTCCTGCTATGGTAGGTAATGTTGCATTATGGAAACCTGCTTCGAGCTCGGTTTATTCCGGCTACTACCTTATGAAGTTATTCGAAGAAGCCGGGTTGCCAAAGGGTGTAATCAATTTTGTGCCGGGTTCAGGCGGACAAGTTGGCGATCCCGCAATGGCTAGTCCTCATTTGGCAGGCGTTCATTTCACAGGTTCAACGGCCGTATTCCAGGGAATGTGGAAAACTATAGCCGATAACTTGAAAACTAGCAAATATTACCCGCGTATAGTTGGCGAGACAGGCGGTAAAGATTTTATCTTCGCACACAATTCTGCAGACGTTGACGCTTTAGTTGTAGCAGCAATGCGAGGCGCGTTTGAATACCAGGGACAGAAATGCTCAGCGGCTTCGAGGATGTATATACCGAAATCTATCTGGGGTGAATTCAAAGGTAAATACATAGCCGAAGTAGAAAAGATGAAAATGGGCGATATAGAAGACTTTACCAACTTTATGGGTGCTGTAATCGACAAAGCCGCATTCAAAACTATTACCGAATATATCGACTATGCCAAAGAAGAAGCAGATGCGGAATTTATCACCGGCGGTAATTACGATGATTCGAAAGGCTATTTTATAGAACCCACAACGATAGTTACGACCGATCCGAAATTCAAAACAATGGAAGAAGAAATATTCGGACCGGTGCTGACTATTTATGTCTACGATGACAATAAGTTCGACGAAGCTTTGGAGCTATGCGATACTACCTCGCCATATGCGCTTACTGGTGCTATCTTTGCGCAAGATCGATATGCATTAATTAAAATGGCGAATAAGCTTAAAAACGCTGCGGGCAATTTTTATATGAACGATAAGCCAACCGCTGCAGTGGTTGGACAACAGCCTTTCGGCGGAGGACGTGCTTCGGGCACAAACGATAAGGCCGGAAGTGCAATGAACCTGCTTCGCTGGATGACTGCCCGTACAATGAAAGAAACTTTCGACCCGCCTAAGGATTGGAGATATCCTTTTATGGGCGAGAAATAAATTTTACCCGGGATCAGGCTGTCTATCTAGGCAGCCTGTTTTATTCACTTCATTAAAAAATGTCCTCATTTAAAATTTGTTTGGCTTTTCAATAGTATTACTATTTGCAACCCTTGCTTTACAAATAATGCTTCTATTTGCAAATTGAATCTAACAAATAGTACAAAGCGAGCTATTGGAATTTAAGGATCAATTAACATTCCGCGAGTTAAAAAACGTCTAACCACAAAATATATAACAGTAATAACCTACCTAAGACGATCATGAAAAACAACTCTAATAAACCCAAACATTAGAAAAAATTGGGTTTATTTATCGGGCTAATCTAAAAAGATGTTTTTGACAAATTTTATCTTTTGTTGTCAACTTATTAAATAGGTGTTGACCAATTATTCACAGCTCTTTACCCTTTTAGGCCAGTGAGCAGTCAAGCTTGCTGAACAATCGTTAAGCATTCTCGCTCATTTATGATTTGAATATATGCAGCAGGGTTTTCTGGACAATTCAAATCAATTCTATTTTTGTAATAGCTTAATCTCGTTCCTTGAATTGCAGAAGAGTGACTTTCATTACAAACGTTTTATTATTGCATAATTTTGTAATGAAACTAATTTAAATGCTATATGACCTACTCAGATGATCTTTTTATGCTTATTAAGTCGCTCACTAAATCAGAGAAAAGGCACTTTAAATTATTTGTTACTAAAACGGTAAGTTTGGACGAAAAAAATTATCTCCGATTATATAATGAAATAATTAGACAAAAAAGTTATGATGAAAAACAGCTCCAGTTGAAATTCAAAGGCGAAAATCTTTCTAAAAATTTTTCTGCAACTAAATATCAACTTTACCACATAATTCTAAAAAGCCTGGTACTTCTTTATTCCAGTAGGAGTCATTATTCAAAGGAAAGGTTAACGCTAAACCAAGCTCAAATTCTGTTCGAAAGATCACTTTATAAACAGAGTATCAAAAAGATTGAAGCAGCTAAAAAAGTAGCAATGGATAACGAGGATGTGAATTCAATGCACGATGTTCTTGAGTTAGAGAGAAAGCTCTACCCTTACCGCGAAAACTCAAATATGAACGATGTAATAAAATCGGAAAAGTATACAACAAACTGGATTTTGCAAGAACTGGCAATAACTTCATGCTTCCAGGAAATTTTGGCTTTAATGAAAATCTACCACAGGGTAAAAAACAAGGAAGAATTGAAACGGATTGAAGAACTGATCAATCAACCTATGCTCATTGAATTTACTGCTCTTAAATCCGCTAACTCCAAAATATTATATTATAGAATTCTCTCAATTTATTTTTTTTTAATTGGGGACAATTATCTTGCATTCAAATATACGAAATCAGCTACATCAATTTTATCTGGGAAAAATAATAAGGATAGATTATATCAACATCATTTGAGCGAGTCCCTTTTTTATAGCATTATATTTGGTTTTGAGGCTGACATCAATAGTGATTTAACAGCAGACATTTCGATTTTTTTTAAACTGAAAGGAATTAATCCAAATGAAAAATTTACATCAGACCTATACAAAAAGTACATCTTAGCATCTTCATTTTTATACGAAGGCAAAACCGCTATATGCGAATCCAGTATTAATGAGCTTGAAAATAGTATAATGTATTCCGCTGGAAAAATAGATCCGTATTTTGTTATTCTTTCTCTGAACCTCGTCTGCTGTTATTTATTTTTAACTCGAAAGTACGAAAAATTAATCATGATATTAGATTTTCTAATTTTTAAAACCAGCAAACTTATTGGGTTGGCGATAAAAGATTTTATGATGCTGTTGAGAGTAATTGTTCATTATGAAATGAGGAACTATGATTACGCGGAAAATTTGATTAGGAATACCTCAAGGTTTTTAAAGAAAAAAAACAGGTATTCTGATTTAGAAAAGCTAATATTGGCTACAATTAAAAGTCTCTTAAATATTAACCATCCGAAAAAAAAACATCAAAAATTCTTCAATTTAAATGCCTGTGTGAATCATTTAAGAAATACAGATCAGCTATTCCTAGGGAAACTGGAGTCGAAGGTTTTATTCACCTGGATAAGCGATAATATGAAAGGTAAATAATACCTATTCTCAAGATTAACAAAAGGATTCTATGAATTCATATTCATCAGTTTGTTGTATGTTCGAACAAGAAGGTTGTGAATATGCTAAATCCGGATTTGAATTGAAATTGGGCTAAATTCTCTTTTGAGGACCGTACGTATTTAGTAGTTATTTCTATTTTATAAATAATTACAGATGCGAAATAAAATAAGTTAGTTTTGGATTTTTTAATTTATGGAAATTTTGTTATTACTTTAGAAACAACAAATCGAATTGTTGAACAAATACAAAGAAAATATTAAAATTATACTTAATTTTTTAAGTGTATAAATTGATTTGGAATATTAAATATAGAAATTTATTGGTTTTTTAATTATAAGATTATTTTTCATCTTATAGTCGAATTTTGCAATTACAATTCAATAGGCCTATTGTAATTAAAAATTGTAAATTCTCCATTAACTAAAAATCTAAAAATCCTAGAGATTAGTTGCTAAATTTCAATTAAACTCTAAAAAAGGAGGTTTTATGTCGGCAGATATCAATTTAACTTTCTATAACTACTCTAATGCAGCAGATAATCCGGAAATAGTAATATTTCAAAAAAATGTAGCTACCAGCTTCGAAGAACTCACGGTTGCGTGGAAAGTAATAAAAAACTGTGGACAGGGCGATTATCACCCTTTCTCATACCCTATGGAAATGAAAGTAAGTGCAAGCGATAGCTGGGGAAATTATACACCTCAATTAGATGCTCAAAACGGGCAGCTATTTGCAATGGAGTTAACAGCTTCCGGCGATCAATTGATCTTGCTTGGAAATGAAGCAGCCAGCCCAAATGAAATTGATTTAGCAAACAATTTAAAACAGGGCGCTATTAATGCTAATGTCTACAAAGATGGCAGACTGCTTGCAACAAAAACTAATATTCCGCCTGCTCAAAAAGCTGTTTTCGAATTTAAACCTACTATTTGGATTGGCGTCGCATCCCAGATTGTTGAGGGACAGGTGATGAACTCGGCCGTATTGTCTGAATTTAATACCGAACTCTCCTTACTTGGTATTGCTAGTGCAGATATATATATGACAGGAGGAGGGCCTGGACCGACTTCTACACCTTACCAATTTACTTTACAAAATGTTGAATTGGCTTAACAAAATTATCTTATACTGCATTTGATCCGGATTTGGAAAAAGACTTTTCCATTTTTTTGCAGTATAGCTGACTCTCAATTGTTTTTCGCTCCGAAACCGAGTTTAGATTGAGAATGTAAGGGAGAAAAAAGCTTGTTAACATATAACAAAGTAGAAGTGTTGAATTAAAAAGAACAGACAGGAGAAATACTTATGTTGATTGTTATTACACGCGATAAAGATATAATGAATTGGGTTGAAAGCTCTAAGTCTGGAAGTGAAAATTGGATTAGAGTAAAGCAACTATCTGCCGGAACCCAGAGGGAAGTTACTCAGCAGATGGTCCAATTACTTAAACTAGTAAAAACCGAAGAACCCTTGTGCATCACTGGTCATGGGAACGATACAGAAGTTGGTGATGAGGGCTCTGATCCTGCAGACTGGACTTGGTCCAACGATCAGTTGGCTCAGCTTTTTGGCGGCTTAGTTGATGGATACGAAGGGCCGGTACTGATGGAGGTTTGTGCAGATAGCGTAACTGACTTTGCCACTAATCTTGTATTATCATTAGAAAAAATAAAAAAACTCAATGGTATTTGGGTGTATGGGTACAATAAATCTATTAGCGCATATCACCCATTTCCATCTCCTGATAAGCTTGACAAAAACGTTGAGCTTTATGCGAAGCAAGTGAAATATTAAGAAACATAGGTTGGGCTACTTGCGATTAGACAACGCTTACAAAAAAATGTCTTTCACCTTTTCCTTTACGCTAGACTTGCTTCACTTCTAAGAGGCAGGTGATGGCTACTGTTATGGAATATATATGTTAACAAGTAATTTTCTCCCTTATGTAAAGCATTTTACATAAACATAATTGATGTTGCGAAAAGATTCAAAAGTAGTAGGCAGGTAAGAAGTTTTCTTAAAATGATAAGGGAATATAATGGATTCTCCACCAATTTATTATACGGAACAATGGTACACTTTCGATGGAGATTTTGAATTTATTTTTGACATAATAAAAATCAACGATACCGCCAACCCTAATGTTCAAGTAAGGGTGATAAGCACACACTCTTGTATTGTTGAAAATTCGCCCCCGGATAATCCCTTTCAATTAGTAGATGATTCAAAAGTTAATTTTAGTTTTGTGACAGAAGACAAAAATGAAATTTGCGGTGAATTAAACGTTGTTGAGTTTAAAGACGATGTTAATTCATGCAATTACGGAATTTGGGGGCATATAAAATTCGGGAATATGCTTCGCAAAGCTTTCGAAGGAATTATGGTTGTATTTAACTATTAGGTAATATAAAATACTTAAAGTTCATCATCAAACTCCAACAAAATGGGGAAATTATGAATGATATAAAATTAAGATTTGTAAATGACTCTGATGCAGACAGAGGAACATCTGTAATTATATTACAAAAAAATTATGCAACAAGTATTGATGAATTTCTCGTTGCCTGGAAAGTTATTAGAAATTGTGCAAAAGATTGTTACCACCCTTTTACCTATTCAAATGAAATTGAAATTAATGTAATGGATACTTACGGTAATTATACAATTGAAAAAGAAGTGGAGCCCGGTCAGCAATATGAAATGGTAAAGAGAGGATTTAACGATATCTTGACATTGAAAGGCGAAGCTTCGTCACCTGTTGAAGTTGAAGTAGTGAACAATTTAAAGCAAGGCGCTATAACTGTTAATGCACTCCGTTCCGGGCGTTTACTAGCTCGTAAAGCCGCAATACCTCCGTGTCAGAAAGCTGTATTTCAATTTAAGCCTTTTATTTATGTAGGTGCAGTATCTGAAGTAGTTAAAGAAGGACAAGTTTTTGAATCGGCAATTATTTCGCAAATAAATACGGAATTTTCACTAATTGGTATAAGCAGAGCTGATATTATTATGACCGGCGGAGGTGTTGGCAGCACGGCCACAAGCTACCAGTTTAGCCTGGCAAACGTCGAGTGGCTTTAAAGAGTAAGATTAGAAAGAAAAAAATAGTTTGTGACAAAGCCAAAAGCTTATTCATATAATCAATTAATAATAATTTGAGGAATCACTATGTCTTCACCACCGATAATACCAAAAAAAAGTTGGACTACCGGAGATCGAACATTTACATTTAACTACGAATTTGAGTACGGAATTCAACCTGATTTTCCAATTATAACTTTAACCGTTGTAGGCAACGATTCACCAATAGTTGAAACATCGCCTCCATCAAATCCTTTTCAAGTATCACAGCGAGACGAAACACGATTCGAATTCACATGCGAAAATGGTGACCAGATCCAGGGAACTCTTAGGCTTGTGCCCTTCCGATCTTCACTATCTGTTGATGATGCCGGTATTTGGGCAGATGTTTACTTTGGACCGGAGTTATTCGAACATTTTGAAGGTGAGATGATAACATTTCAATCTTCTACGCCTGGAATAATTATTTCAGCTCATGGAGGCAGGTGGTCAAATCAATCAAAAAATTTAGTAGTTCCGAAGGATAGTAAAATAGTTTATTATGTGAATGACGGCCAAATTTTGAGCAACCATGACGGGTATGATATTTTGGATAACTTAATGAATGCAATAGTCCCAGGAGGCCAAGTAGCACAGGAAGTAACATCCGGAAATGTTACATATGATTATTCATGTTGGTATGCACCTGAATTTGCAGCGCACTGCGGTATCTTTGAAGTCGGCAGTAGCGAGTTGGTTGAATCATTAGTTCCATACCCGGAAAGCAACCCGCTTTTGTTAAGTCAAATTTTTCAGCGATATCCCGGGAGAACAGTTTACTGGGTTTGTTGCAGAGAGGTTTCCGATCCGGAAACTACCGAAACATTAGTTAATACACCTGGGGCTTTTTTAAGTGTATAAGCAAATTTGTTAGCAGAAATGTGAGGGTATTCATGCTTACATTGACCTCTTGAAGCAGTGAAGCTCACTCTTGAAAAGAAAGCGTACGATTTTCCCTTTTACGTTAAAACCGACGTGGACTTTGCCTTGGGACAGATCAATTAGCTTTCGTTTGAAATAAGGTGGAAAATAAAATGATAAAAAAAACATGGAAAACAGAAGACGGAGAATTAATTTTTGATTTTGATATTTTCCTGGAGGAAGGGAAAAGATTCGGGCTAATAGAAGTTAAAATTTATTATTACAATATACCCGATGACGTTTGCCGCGTAACTATAAGACAGATAAATGAAAAAGTAAATTTTAATTATCTGTTTCGGAACGCCTGTAAATTAAAAGGTTACATTTTATGTGAAGCAATGCCTAACAACCAGCTTGGTGTTTGGGGTGATTTTTATTATGGTGAAAATCTTTTCAATCACTTTGAAGGTATGATGATAATACTTAGTTCTGAACAACCTCTTCCCCCGGTTCCAATACCGGTGCAGCCGACTGAACCGATAGAACGGGAAATAATATCTACCGGTAGTTACGAAGATCTTTTCCCCTATACTTATATGCGGAAATGGCCAAAGTTAACTTCGGAAGATCTGCAGTTTAATTTTGTTCAATACCCCGATCCTTACGAAAGTCCGCCGGTAAGCAGCACGAACTCGTTCTTTAATGATTTGGTACATCTAAGGGAATCCGGTAAGCCGGATACAAGAAACGAAATGGAAAATCTTGCAGTGAATTATATCGACGGATCAGTAGAATACGAAGAAAAGTTTATAAATAATGTAAATGAAATAAACGGACCGATAAAGTACTTTAGTAAGATTGATGACTATATAAGAAAAACACCTGAATTTGAAATCGAAGCATTAATATGTGAAGCAGAATCTATTCTTCATAAGGAAAAAGATGAAATAACAAGTTATCTGAAGTCGACGGAATATAATTTTGAGAAAGACAGTATATGGCAAAGTTATTTTACATTAATAATTATTTTAGGCTACAGGTACGATCTTTTAGAGTATTTTACTAAAACACTGGTAATGTGCAATTTGCTTGAGTATATATTTTTGGAGAATAATTTTGATATCAGTATAGATGAAATAAAATCTCTTGCATTTGCTACGATAATACTTCCCGAAAGTGTGTTCCCGTTACCGCCTTCAACTTCGCAAAAATTTAGTTCTCCACCTGAGTTCAATAATGGCTGGATTGAACCTTATGCAATTGGGGATTTACAGATGGTACGTCAAAAATTTCTCAGGTATGAACCCGGCGAAATTGCGTATATCGAAAATGTTATGAAAGGAGAGAAGAAAAAGATTGAACGAACTAAAAGGAGTAAAGTAGAGGATAATGTAACTAACTATAATGAGTCCATAGATAATTATAAAACAACAGACCAGGAAGAAACAAAAAATCTTCAAAAAGAACTGTACAATGTAATTGCCGATAATATCATTAATACGAATTTCCAGGGACTTCAAACAACGTACGGACCTCCCACAACAGCCAATTTGGACGGCGGCTGGAGTATGGAGATAAAACCAAACCAGGATACACCCTCTAAAAACGATATAGTAGGGTTCGCACGAAAAGTATTAAACCAAACTGTAAATAATATTAGGCGTAAAGTTAGTGAAAGTAGAAGCTTTAGTACGCTTAATGAAAACGAAGAAAAGGTAACCAGCATTCTAGATAATAAAAACAGCGATAAGAATACGCGTGGAATTTACAGGTGGCTAAATAAAGTATACCAGGCCCACGTAATAAATTACGGTAACCGGTTGATGGTTGAAATGCTGATACCTAACCCTGCAAAAAGATTCATTGAAAGCGAGAACATTCTAAGCGATTTGTCTTTTAAGAAACCCACCACACCGGAACAAAATGGAATACTAAAGTATACTGATATTAACGAACAAAATTATGCTAACCTGGCAGCAGAGTATAAGGTTGGTAATATTCAACCTCCTCCTCCCTCAACTAAAACCGTTTCAACCAGTCTCCAGGGAGAAGCCGAGCAGCAAATTTCAATACCCGAGGGCTACCTTGCACACCAAGCTTATGTAACATGCGCTTTTCCTCAAAATAGCGGTAGTTTTTATGTTGAGGGAGTTGTAGGCACTCAGAAATTCAGTGCAAACCAATCAACAACCGATGTACCAGTATTAACACTACAAAATGAGGATACTACAATACCGGTCGCGGTAATGAGTTCGCCTGTAGCATCATCCCCGCCAACCGAACCAAGTAACTATGTTGTTTCAATTGTAGTGCAATGTAACCGAGGCGAAAACATAATGAATGAATGGCAGATAAAAACATATAACGCAATTATTGAAGGATATGAAAGACAAAAGAATAAGTATTATAAAAATGTTGGAACTAAAGGAGAGAACAAATTCAAATCCATGTCGCCGCTTGAAAAAAGAAAAATTGAAGCAAGAACCCTAAAGCTTGATTGTATTAAATTGCTCTTTAACAGATACTTTGAACTTGTCGGACACTCAACAAGAATTCTTCCGGACGGAAATCCAAGTCAATTCTATGTAAATGAACCAAGATATTATCAATTTTTCCAGGAGGTCTTCGAGTGGCAGGAAATGGTATACAGCTTCAACATTTACAACCCTGATGAAAAACCATCCTGGTTAATGCCTGAGGATATAATCTCCGAAGATGAAATGTTTGCTGCTTTTTTACAAGCAGATACTGCAAGGGTAATAATACCGGTTAGACCGGGCTACACAATGTCAGTGCTATATTACCTCTCATCCGGAATGCTATGGCAGGCTGAAAATTTGATTGCGCCCTCAAATGAATCAGATACACAAATAGTGAATGAGCTGAAAAAATGTGGGTATACTTCTGCCGAAATTAATAAATCCATTGAACCATGGGAAATAGTTGTCCCGACTTCAATGCATGTTTTACAGGATAATAGTCAGCTTCCTGCAACAAAATATTAACTATAGATAATTGAGAATACTAATATGATTCCGCTTATGCCTATGCCGCAACTGCCTAATATGCCTTTCTACTGCCCGGTAGACACTGTACCTGTGGGCACTGTAATAGCGTTTGCAGGTCAAGTAACAAATACAAATAACAGCTCTCCGCCTGATTACACTTCGCAAGTTGAAGCCTGGGGCTGGATATTATGTGACGGACGAACTCTAAAGATTTGTGAGTATCCCGAGTTATTTAACGTAATTGGATTTACTTATGCCAAACAAGGTGACAGCAAAGATTTACCCACTGATCCAGAAAAAGCGAAAGAAGCTTTATTCCGATTACCGGATTATTCGGGATATTTTCTAAGAGGCGTTGATGAAAGCGGTAATATTGATCCCGGCAAAAGAGAGCTTTTAGACGGAACAGCTAATAACGGTGTAGGCTCAAAAGAAGATGATGCATTACAAATTCACCAGCATGATTATGATAAAATATCTGCTGCCGGTAAGGAACAGGTTTTAACTGAAGGTGAAGGAACCCCTACAACGGTTGGTTCCGACTTAACAGGTGAACCTACAAATGCTGAACCCCCTGCTAAAAATACAGTGCGAACAAGCACTGAAACTCGCCCTAAAAATTATGCTGTAAATTATTTGATAAAGTATGCTTATCTAAATCGTTCTATTAACAATTTATTCGGATAATTCTAGTGAGGATAATATGTTACAAGAAATACAATTAGAAGGTGAAAGTGTTTATATAGATTCGGATGCCGGTACATTTTACATTGTTGAATCAAGCTGGCTTGTTTCAACTCAATTCTTCAGTCAAGTAGAATCAGATATCCCTGATTATGTGAAATATGAATGCAGTCGTCAAATTCCTAGAAGTTGTATAGAATCCGCGGAATATGTTATACAGGAAATAAACGGTTGCACCCAAGCCTGGACGGAAGAAGGGCAAACAAGGGAACCCAATGTAATAGCTGAATTTGGAAACGGTTCAATAGATATTTCAACTTCTGAAAATGTTCAGGACGAGTTAACAGGAAAAACCAACTATGATTTCGATGTTGATCCTGATACCGGTGAAGAACTGCTACCGGGTGTGGGAGAAGGTTTAATTATCGGTAATTCTTCAGACCAGGATTTAGACCCTTATAACATGCATTTGGGAGCAATTGTAGCCAGGCACAGAGCGTTAAATGTATGTATAATTAGTGATGTTAGCGAAGATGGAGAAGTTATACTTATTGATCCCTGGAGAATTATTTGCCTTCAATCAGTACAAGAGTTTAAAGGCGCCGACTATCGAGCCCCGGAATATGTAATGGGAAAATTAAGTGCACGTGTATAAATACTTCTTAAAAGAATTATGAAAGATTCTCTTAAAATAATTATCGGTATACATTATTATTCGAATCCCGATTCCCTGTTTCAAACCATCGGCTTTTTACATGCGCATACAAATTATAATTTCGACTTGATTATTCTTACAGAGCCCTCCCAAGAAACAAATAATAGCCTGAGATTATCTGAAATCAATTACCCTCTTGTTTGCTTTGATAAGCCGGTTGGAGCTCCGAAATGCTTTAATGGACTGATTAGTTATGGTTGTTATGATATTTATGTATTTCTTGAAAATGGTGCATTGGTTGGTCCTGGTTGGTTGGATTATATAATCTTCGCATTAAATTCCGATAAATCTTTTGGATTAGCCGGGCCGTCAACAAACTCGGTTTGGAATGAACAATATTTAAGAAGGTTGCCTAGAATAAATACTAACCAAATTGAAGATATCTCTTATAAAATAGCTAATCAATATGGAAACCAAATAAGAAGCCTGGAACCGCTTTACAGCCTTGCAGATTTCTGCTATGTTGTTAAAAGAGAAGTTGTCGAATCAATAGGAGCAGCAGATGAGTCATACGCCCTTGGCCCTTGTTGGGAAATGGATTACAATCTACGGGCTGAACGAGCCGGTTATAAGGGCGGGTGGGTTTGCAGCTCATTTGTATTCAGAAGCATTATCACAATAAGAAGAAGAATAAAAGAAATAGAGTTTTTCGAGAGAAATAAAAAAATTTACCAAAACAAATTCTGTGCAATGAAAATTAACCGGCAAAGAGAGGGATATAAAGAGCATTGTATGGGAGACTCGTGTGTAAATTTTGCTCCCATAAATTTGATAAATACTTGGATGCCGATAAAGGAATCGCAAAGCAAAGTAATTAGTTCCAAAACAAAACCGCCTTTTAATAAGCAGCCGCTGGTTAGTTGTATTATGCCGACTAAGGGAAGGCCTGAGTTTGTTAAACAGTCAATAAAATATTTCCTGGATCAAGATTACCATAATAAAGAACTTATAATTGTATATGATAACGATTTAGATTTGCCGGCTCTTAATTACAGTGCCAATATAAAAAAGGTAGAAGCCGGGCCGGGCTCCTCTATAGGAAACAAAAGAAACCTCGCGATTAAAAACTCAAATGGCTCAATAATTGCCCATTGGGATGATGATGATATTTATGCTTTTAACAGACTTAGTATGCAAATAGAACCTATTATTTCAGGTACAGCCGATATAACGGGATTAACCGAAACTTTATTATTCGATCTCAATAATTGGCAATGTTGGAGAACATCTTCTCGCCTATATAAAAAACTCTTCGTTCAAAATATTCACGGCGGTACGTTGGCTTACCGAAGTGATTTGTGGAACAGCTCAACAAAGTTCCCTAATACCTCCCTTAGAGAAGATGTAGAGTTTTTAATGGCATCTATCTTAAAAGGCGCCAGGTTAAAAAGAATAAACGGTAGAAATCTTTTCATTTATTTAAGGCATAATGGAAATAGCTGGTCATTTGTTCCGGGACAGAAAATAGATCCGAATGGCTGGGAGAAAATAGACTTTCCGGAGTTATTAATAAAAAATAAAATTTTCTATGCTAACATTACGGGAAAAGGAAGTTATGCTAAAGAATCTCCATCTATAATAGATAGGTCTACACCGATGGTATCGTGCATTATGCCGACATACAATAGGAGTAGCTTTGTTGAGCAATCCATAAAATACTTTTTGAGACAGGACTACCCTCGCAAGGAATTAGTAATTATAGACGATGCTGAAAACACGGTTGAAGATATGGTTCCATCGTTGGCTACTATTGTATACCATAAAATTAATGGCAGAAGAACAATAGGCGTTAAGAGAAATCTTGCATGTAAGTTTTCGGCCGGGGAGATCATTATTCATTGGGATGACGATGATTGGTACTCGCCAAAATGGATTAGCAGCCAAGTATATTCATTAATGAAAAATAAAGCCGATGTTACCGGATTAAACAATGTGAACTTTTTCTCGCCCCTTCTAAATAAAGCATGGAAATACTCTTATATGAATAGGTCCAGACCTTGGGTTGCCGGGGGAAGTCTTTGCTACTTAAAGGAATTTTGGAAGAACAATATGTTCGAAGATATAGATATCGGCGAAGATTCCAGGTTTGTTTGGAGTAACACTCCTAAAAATTTAGTATCTCATGATTTTATAAACGGTTATGTGGCCGTCATTCATAGAAATAATACAAGTCCCAAAAGGACAAACAGCATGAATTGGAAAGAAATTAATGTAAAGTTGGTGGAAGAATTATTGGACAGGGATAAGATGTTCTATAAAGAAATTTCATAATATCTGATCCCATTAATTAGCAGCAACCGTTTCAATCTATATTCGGTAGAACATAAATAAATCCCCTAATGTTATCTTTTAACTCCTTTCATTAATCATTATTTTTGTGCCTCATTTCCTGCCCTACTAATTGGAGAAAAAATGAAACAACTATTGTTAAGATCACTAATTGTAATTACAGCTATAGCTTTTACTGTTGGCTGCTCGGCAAAAAATGATAAAAATATTGAGGACATAATTCCGGTTATATCATTAACCGCCGGAGAATCACGCGATGTTATTGTTTCCGATTTATTTTATTCACCGAATTATAACCTGATTTTACAAGCCAATAACAATTTTACCGCTAAATTCGACAAAACCTCTGAAACATTAACAATTACCGCCAATGAAGATTTTGAAGGCTTGGCCTTTTTGGATTTTGAGCTGGACGGCAACTTATACAGCATACCCGTTACTTCACGCATTGAAAATTATTACAGCTTTTCTTTTAAGCCGGGAAAGCAATACGACATACTGACCCTTTTCGGCACATTTAACGGCTGGAACAGGCAGGAACTTCCAATGAAAGATGAAGATAATGACGGAACATTCGAAATAAGCATTCCCTTGGAGCCGGGCGTATACCAATACAAGTTTTACGGCGACGGAGATGAAATTGTTGATCCGTTAAATCCTGTAAAAGTCCCGAACGGTATGGGTGATTTTAATTCCGTTCGCGAAATTACTGAAGACGATGCCGACAAGTTGTTCCTGCACGTTGACAACTTTGAAGAAACCAACTCTGATCAAGTATTTAGCTTTATCGCAGAGTACAATAACAAGTCTGCTTTAACGCCGCAAGACGTTTATGCACTATTGAATAACGAGAAAGTCGCCGCTGAAAATATTGAAATAAAAGGCAGCAGAATTATCGTTGGAATACCAATGACGGAACTAAGCGAGAAAGATTTATTAAGAGTTGCAGTTTCAAAAAACGGTAAGGTGAGCAATGTTCAGCATGTAATGTTATTCGACGGAGAGCCTGCGGGTAACAACGACTTTTCCTGGTACGATGCCACAATTTATTCACTAATGATTGACAGGTTTAACGACGGGGACGAATCAATAAGTGTAAAAGTTGAGCACGATTCATTGTTCGAAAAAGCCAACTATATGGGCGGCGACTTACAGGGCGTAATTGACAAACTTAACGACGGTTACTTTACAGATCTTGGAATAAATACTATCTGGATTTCTCCGGTGTACGATAACCCCAACGAAGCGTTCAGGGAATTTCCGGCGCCGCACAGGTTCTACTCCGGTTACCACGGCTACTGGCCTATTCATCATCAAAGAGTTGAAGAAAAGTTCGGAACGCTTGAAACATTAAAGCAGCTTGTTCAAACAGCACATAAAAACAGTATAAAAATTTTGCTGGACTTTGTATCGAACCATACGCACGAGCAGCACCCGTTTTATAAAGAACACCGTGATTGGTACGGTGTGCTGGATTTGCCGAACGGTGAAAAGAACCTGCGCAG
>JANQLA010000455.1 GCA_028280855.1 Melioribacteraceae bacterium | reverse complement strand
CGTCAGCCGACGGATTTCTAATGAAAAATTTGGGTTTAATCAAAAATGGAACCATGATTGTACGTTTAACCTCATCATGGTTTCAATATCAATTAATTTATTGCTGACGTATATTATTCTACGCATATACAAACAACTCCTCTTCGGTTCGTAAATTCATTGTCTAATACTTAAATTGCGCTTAAATTGACGTATTTGTAACAATCCCTATTGGTGAAAGTTTGATATCAAAATCGAATGTAAGAAAAAAAGTCATTGATATCCTATAATTTAAGTAAATTACTCGTGGAAATTAGTTTAATAGTCCATTCTACAATAAAATAAAAAAAGTATTTGACAAAACAGCTAAATACTCTTATCTTTTTACAAAAAAAATAAAAAGTTAATAAATCTTTATAATCCTTTATGAATATCTCAGCGACATTTCAAATCAGTTACTTAATACACAATACATAAATTAATCAATGGAAGTGAATCATGAGTAAAACTAAACTACTTTTAATGTTATTCGCTTTTCTGTCACAATTCTTACTTGTAACCTCAACAAGTAATGCGCAGACAAAAGTTATTGAAGATTTTGAGAGCTATGAAAGCGATAGTGAATTAGGTCAGCACTGGCGGGTTTTTGGATTTGCCTCAAAAGACTACGGGATGATTGTCGATACATCTGCAAAAGTTGCTCCGGGTGGAACTAAGTATTTCAAATACGTTTATAGTTCCGAAGAGAGTACCTGGGGCGGTGTAGCTGAAAGAAGAACAGATGACGCCTCATTCTTCCCGCTGGATTTAGGAAACACCAAAGGCGGGCTGCAATTTTATCTAAAGGGAGACGGCACTAACAATGTTATCCGCTTCAGGTTTTATCAATTCTTTGATGAACAGGGAACTATAGATGCCAGGTGGAGGTCTCACCCGATTTCACTCAGCGATACAAGCTGGCATATTGTAACAATTCCTTTTGTTATCGATACCACCGATAATTACGGCTTACATCTATGGTATACAAATGGCCCCGCTCTTGAAACAGAAGAAGACATGAGAGCTGCGCTTGGCGAAATTACTCGATTCCAAATTAATATCGATCGCCCTGATACCAATGATACCGAACCAAAAAGAATTTATTTTGATGATTTCAGAGCAGTCGATTTTATACCGCCTCACCATGAAGGCGTTATAAAAATTGGCGATTTTGAAGAATATGTATCGTCTGAAGATTTTCAAACCAAATGGCAGGGCTTTGGATATGGTACCTTAGATTATGAACTCGGACGAAATGATTTGGCGCCTGAAGGTTATAAAAATGCCCAGTGGTTTTTTCAAACAGAAGAAAGAACCACATGGGGTATAGCTTTTAGAAGCAGGGAAGTCCTGTACAAGATTCCCGATCTCTCTTCTATTGGTCCTGATGGTGGAATTCAATTTCTATTAAAAGGAGATGGCACGGATGATTTATTCATGTTTAGACTACTGGATGAACAAATAAATCATTGGGCTTCAAATTGGATTTCATTAAAAGATACAAACTGGCATGTTGTAACAATACCGTTTGTAGCAAGTGAAACAAAAGGATTCCGCTGGCTTGGCAATGATCCAAACAGCACATGCTGGGATTGCCCTAATAAAACTACCGAAGAGTTTAGGGAAAGTTTAAGCAGGATAGTATCGGTTAGATGGGATAAAAGATTTTTCTCTGCTACAAATCCTTCTTATATCGATAGTGTATTGCGTTCAATTGAGATTGACGGAGTTTATGCAGTAAATGAGTTTCCACCTCTTGAACCTGAAGCTGCAGATGATTTTGAAACTTATACGGATTCCGATAACTTAAAAACAGCATGGAACCAATTTGGATCGGGCAGCGTTTCACTCGATTTATCTGAAAGCGAATTCAGGAGCGGCGCTAAATCAATGGCTATTACTTACAATGGTTCATTAGGTTTTACTGCCGTAAGGAAAAGAAATATCATCCCGGGATTGAACTTTTCTGAATTGAAAGGCGGAATGCAGTTTTACCTTAAGGGTGATGGATCAAATAATAAAATAACCCTTAGGTTGATGAATGGCGATGAAATGTGGGAAAGCGCTGAACTGAGTATGTCTAATACCGGTTGGGTACATTTAGGCGTTGGGTTTTCAGCCGATTCAATTAATGGGTTTAGATATTTAGGAAACGATCCCCCAGCGCCGGTTTGGTCGGATAATGTTGGAACAGACGAACAACTAAAAGGCGATTTGAGCAACATTGACCAGGTAAGATTTTACATTAGAAATCCTGAATCAATTAATGAAGATAAAGTAATCTATATTGACAAAATCGAAGGCGTAGATCGTTTCAGCAGTGATACAATTACTGATGTTGAAAATGATGGAAATCAATCAGTTCCTTTCGAGTACAAATTAGTTCAGAACTATCCTAATCCTTTCAACCCAACAACAACTATTAAATATAGTTTGAGAAACCCGGGAACCGTCTCGCTACGAATATTCAATATTCTCGGGCAGGAAGTTGCTACGCTTGTAAATGACTTTAAGAAAGCAGGCGCTTACCAGGTAAGTTTTGATGCTTCAAAGTTAGCAACCGGCGTATATGTTTATCAGCTACAGGCGGGAAGTTTTATTCAATTCAAAAAAATGCTATTGCTAAAATAAATTGTTCTTGAGAAATGAACCTATTTACAGAGTAGGTTCATTTCTCATTTATGTTGTTAGAAACTGAAACTTTTTATTATAAATATAAAAAGTCTATTTGAAAAGATGATGAAATGATCTTAAAGTCATTGCATCGTAGTTAAATAACACGTAAAGCTTTTAACAGTTATAGGAGAGGTTGAATGAAAAGTTTTAAACTATTTATTTTCAGTTTAATTTTTGCCCCTGCTTTGGTATTTGGGCAAAACTATCTGGCTAATCCGGGATTTGAAGAAGGCGTTGACGCAAACGGTATTCCTAACGGATGGATTGGATTTCCACAAACCGGGGCAAGTTTAGAAGTAGTGGACGATGCAGCGACTGCTAATTCAGGTAATACCTGGGTAAAATGCACAAGCACCCAGGGCGGTTTTTATTTACTTTATCAAAATTCATTTGAAGCTAAAGAAGGGGATGTTTGGAAATTGAGTTCCTTCTTTAAAGATGTATCGCCTGCATATCCCGGCGCAAACTATGCAGCGTTAAAAATTTCGGCAAAGAGTTCAACCGGCGCGACATTCCAGGCATGGGAAATTTATTCCGATAGCGTAACAACAGAATGGGCGGAATATTCAAATACTCAAGTGATGCCGGAGGGAACGGCGTTTATCCAGGCGGTAGTCGTAATTCACGCGGCGGATGGAGCTCCTGAAGCTTCTTACGGGGTTGATGATGTTGAGCTTAAATTAGTTGCCCAACCTGATG
>JANQLA010000418.1 GCA_028280855.1 Melioribacteraceae bacterium | reverse complement strand
ACCGGCGCGAATTCCTGCAAAATAGTTACCTTGCCTGAAGTACGGGGCAAGTTCGTTTCGAATAATGGAGTTGGCTAATGCGTCCGGCAAAGCGCCTTCTAATCCGTATCCAACTTCAATTCGAACTTCTCTATCATCCAAAGCAATTAAGAGCAACACGCCGTTGTCCCTGCCTTTATGCCCGATTGCATTTGCTTCAGCTACTTCATTAGCAAACATTTCAATCGGGTAACCTTCAAGGCTGGATATCATTAAAAACACGATTTGATTAGAAGTCTTCTCGTCGATAGCTCTTAATTCACGATTTAATTCTCTTAATTGTGAGCTGCTTAACAAATTAGTTTGATCAGTAGCATATTGAGTCAACTTATCAATCTTTGGTTGAGCACAAACAACCAGCGAAGTAATAAATATAATTAAGCTAATTTTTTTCATATAATCTTTTAATGGAAAAATTTTCTTTCTATAATAAACAGGCCATCAATCCATTCCTATATTAAAAAATATAGGTTAAGTTGTCTAATTCGTGTTTAAAATTCCACAGTTGGCGCAACATCGGAGCCTTCAACAGCCTGAAAATACTGCTTTTCAGCGAATCCTGAAAATCCTGCTACAATCCTATCCGGTATTCGTTTCACCTTTGTATTGTATGTTTGAACAGCCTGGTTAAACTTTCGGCGTTCAACCGAAATTCGATTTTCTGTACCTTCAAGTTGCGCCTGGAGCTGCAAAAAGTTTTCATTTGCTTTTAACTGCGGGTAAGCTTCCACCGTGACAAGCAACCGGGACAACGCGCTACTCAACTCGCCTTGCGCGCTTTGAAATTGCTGGAATGCAGCCGGATTATTTAGTATATCCGACGAAACATTCAATTGGTTTACTTTAGCCCTGGCTTCCGTAACTGCGGTAAAAGTCTCTCGCTCAAATTCGGCAACCCCTTTAACAGTATTAACAAGGTTGGGTATTAAATCCATTCTTCTTTGATACTGATTCTCTACTTGGCTCCAGGATTGGTTTACTTGTTCATCCATACTTACGAATTCGTTATAAATTCCGACTCCCCACATTATCGCAACAATAGCGATAATTACCAGTAAAACTCCAATTGCTCCTGCAATACCGCATCCGATTTTAGCACCTTTTTTCATTTATATCTCCCTTTCTTAAAACTTTTTTCTTTTACACAAACTGAAATATCTTATTCAAATTCAATATCAATAGCAGTTAAGTTAATTGACTAATTCGTCAAACTCCTCGTCGGCGCCGGTATTTTTCCACCTCGCTGCACAAAACCTTGTGATGATAAATCACTAACCGGCATTACCGGTGCGGCTCCCAACAAACCACCGTAATCGTAAGTCTCTCCAACTTTTTTACCGTAAATCGGTATTATCCTTACGGCAGTTGCTTTGTCGTTAATCATTCCAATCGCACATTCATCCGCAATAATTCCGGCTATGGTATCAGCAGGAGTATCACCGGGCACTGCAACCATATCCAGTCCTACCGAACATACTGCAGTCATTGCTTCTAATTTTTCCAACGATAAATGACCCGCTTCAACAGCTTGAATCATTCCCTGATCCTCACTTACGGGAATGAAGGCGCCGCTGAGTCCGCCGACAGAGGTACTTGCCATTAATCCGGCTTTTTTCACGGAGTCGTTCAACATTGCCAATGCAGCTGTAGTTCCCGGCGCGCCAACGTCTTCAACACCCATCGCTTTAAGAATATCGCCAATGCTATCACCTTTGGCAGGTGTTGGTGCGAGTGAAACATCAACAATACCAAAAGGAATTCCGTGTTTTTCGGCCACTTTATTTCCTATCAACTCCCCGGCGCGTGTAATTTTGAAAGCCGTCTTTTTAATGACATCGGCGAGTGTATTCATATCACAATTGCCTGCTTCTTTTACAGCTTCGAGCACAACCCCGGGTCCGCTAATGCCAACGTTAAGAACTACTTCCGGTTCCGTGACGCCGTGAAACGCACCTGCGATAAACGGATTATCTTCCGGTACATTGCAATATACAACTAGTTTTGCACAGCCGATTGAGCCGCGGTCTTTCGTTTTCTCTGCCAAAGATTTTATTACATCAGCCATCATGTTTATAGCATCCATGTTGATGCCGGCTTTAGTTGAAGCCACATTAACATTCGAGCAGATGTGTTGAGTCTCCGACAAAGCGTAAGGAATTGATTTTATTAGTTCGAGTTCGCCTCTAGTAAAACCTTTTTGAACCAAAGCCGCAAAGCCACCAAGGTAGTCTATTCCGATTTCAACAGCTGCTTTATCAAGTACTTTAGCTATTTCAACAAAGTCATCCATTTTATAAGTATCAAACGGAATAGAGATGGGAGTAACCGCAACACGTTTATTTGCAATTGCAACGCCGTATTCGGCTTCTACAGCTTCGGCGTATTGAACATGATGTTTGCCGTACTTTGTAATCTTTTCATAAATCTTTTGTTTCGTTACTTCTAAGTTTCTGTCAACGCAATCGCGTAAACTAATTCCAAGCGTAACAGTGCGGATGTCGAAATGTTCGATTTCCGTCATTCGTATCGTTTCAAGTATCTCTTCAAATTCGTAGTTCATATTACACCAGTTAAAAATTAGGAATTGAAAATTAGGAATTAAATACGGTGCATATATCGAAACACGTCCTCATGTTGCAAATAAATTTTCACCTTTAATTTTTCTGAGACGGCATTCATTGCCTCTTGTATTTCGCGTAAGTCGTTTGGTGAATTTGATATATCGATTATCATAATCATTGTATAAAATTCGCCCAGAATCTTTTGACTTAAGTCCCTAATGTCAACCGAATGCTCACTTAAAGAAGTAGTAATGCCCGCAATTATCCCGGGGTGATTAATACCAAAGGATGTTAGAATAATTCTGCCGGATGAAAAATCAGCACTGTCATTTCCTTCAGGAATTTTACCAAGATTAGTTACAGACTTTTCAACAACCTGCTTCACAAGGTCGGGAGTTGCTTTATCGCCTAGTTCTTCAATTGCCTGAAGTGTAAGTTTTCTAATTTCCTCTTCGTTAATTCTCAAGGTCTATCTCCAACATAATTATTTTTTAGATACCTCAATGCCTGGTTCGCAATCCTTACATTTTCCTGTTCTGCGAATTTTTCTGCGTTTTGAACATTGCCCCTATAAAATCGTAGCCATAACAAATTTCCTATAAAAATTCCATCGAACACCCTGTCTTCCACAAATGCATTAATTGTGAAGTAACCAAGCATTGCATTCCAGCCGAGCGACATTAGTCCTGACAAGTAATGGCCGGTATAAAACTGTCCAAAACCCGGCAAAATATAAGAAATTACCTTTGCAAAAGTAACCGAATATTTATCGTCATCAACCTTTACGGCCAGCGCCCGTAAGGGATGATCGTAACTAATAAGCGAAAACGAATTTGCAGCTTCTTCCCAATTATCCGACAGCATATATGCCCAGCCGCGCCAGTAATTAATCTCGTCTCGTTTATTAAAAAATCTTGAATCGTTGTTTACGTCTTCAAGCAACTGTAATGCATTGTCTGTTGTTCGGCGTAAAATGTTTGCCCGGATTATCTGCACCTTAGCATTGTATACTTCATCGTCAGAGCGAGATGATTGTTCGGCTTTTTTGAAATAAACAATTGACTGATCGAACTTACCGCCGTATTTGTAAGATAAAGCAATTTTATAATTAACATCATACTCGTAAACATCGAACTTATCGAAAAATAACAACCTCTTGAATTCAGTTATTGCATCAAAGTATAGTTCCGATTCGAACATGTTATTGGCATGCTCGAGCTGCCTTGACAAAGCATCTTGCGCATTGAGATGATGTGCACAACATACTAAGCAGACAATCAACGATATTATGAGTCTACCTATTATCTGCATAAAAAATCCGGCTTAGGAATAAAGTATTCTCTGGACTGCAAATAAAAGTTTAGTTTGGAATCGAAGTTGAACTTGATTCCGGCATTATAGTTTTGAACGGCTGCTGCAGAGCCGTAAATGTTACCGGCATAAAAGTATGAAGCCAGTCCTGAAAAAATCCATCCGCGTGTTGGATGATCATTCTTAAAGTTATTATATGCAAGAAAACCAAGAACACCCGTTAAAAGAAATGATGTAAGTCCATCACCGATTTCATCAGCATAAATTTTACCAAGACCGGGCAGTATTGCAGAAAGTATTGTCGCAGTTGATTCGCTTTTGTAACCGGGATATTTTTTCTCAAGATAAAATTGTAGCATCTTATCTCGTTCATCTGCTTGAAAGTTGTTTATAAAACTTGTCGAATCCGGTAAAGTATTTTCAATTAGATACGAAACCTGCGTGAGTTTACCAAGCGTGGCCAGTATTCTATCATTAACGTATGGCTGTTGATTGACTTTTAAGCGAAACCGGTTAAAATCGTTTTTCAGGAATTGCGATTTATAAAATGACAACTTTGCGGGGATTTCTAGCTCAGAGCTAAAAAAAAGCGACTTAAAATTATCCATTGATTCATCATATCGCCCCATTTCCATTAGAGCGAATGCAATTTTAAAACGTATTGTATCATTATTACTATTTTGAAGATAATTGCGATACTCCGAAATTGCTCTCAGGTAGTCCTTTTCACAAAACAGATGGTTGCCGAAGTTTAATCTGTTTTCAGGACTAAATAAGTCTATGTCATTTTCCTGAGCTAATATTCTAAGCGGACTAAAACTAAAAAGTATTATAACCAGTTTAATGAATTGCAAAAGGGAGCTGTACCTATTTAACAATAATGTCTCTCGGATAAATCTTAATTTCTTTTGGTCGTAATTTATAATTATGAACCGGATCAAACAAACGCCCGGTTTTATACATCGGGTAGTAAGGATAGCGTTTGAAAATATTTGTATCTCGTGTAAACCTGTCGGCAAACATTAAAACCCCTTTTAACAAATTAGTTTCTTTAACGGATTGAACAAAAAATGCCGAGCAAGTTGGATGAAACGGGCAATTGTCACCGTCGTAATTAGAGAATAAATAAGTGTAACCAACCTGAAATGCGGAGACAAAAAAGGAGCTAACGCCTGAATCGGAAATGCGCACCGTTGGACTTGAAGTTGTCTCTATTTCATAGCTAACTTCTGCTTTACCCCAACGCTGCCAGTCTGTTTGTCCATGTGCCGAAGACACAAAAAAGAAAACAATTATTCCAATCACTATTGCAGAATGAAGTCGGTTCATCTATTCATCTAATTTATCGAGATCAATTTTTAAACTTTTTGCCAATCGTTTTAATTCGAGTTGTTTATAAATAGCATTTTTACAAAGACTAATCCCGTTATCCCAAATGAGATCACCTGATTCGTCATCAAAACAGACTGATTTAAAATAATCATAATTGCTAAGGGACTTGTATTCCGGCTTTCCGCTAAGATGACTTAAACTTATCTCTCCTTCCAAGCCGTCGTCATACTCAACGGACAACTTCCAATGCTCAATAACTTTTACATCTTTAATCTCAGCCACAAGTCCCTTTGATTTTTCTTTCTTATTTAATTAGTTCTCTCGCAATAATTAACTTTTGAATTTCGGAAGTACCCTCATAAATCTCGGTAATCTTTGCGTCTCGAAGAAATCTTTCAACGTGATATTCGCGCACATAGCCGTAGCCGCCGTGAACCTGGATAGCATCCAACGCATTTTCAACGGCAACCTTGGATGAATAAAGCTTTGCCATTGACGCTTCTTTTATATAAGGTTTGCCCTGGTCTTTAAGCGCTGCCGCCTGCAAAGTTAATAGCTTGGCTGCTTCCTGCTTTACAGCCATTTCAGATAGCTTAAACTGGATAGCTTGCAAATTGTATATCTCGGTTCCAAATGCCTTTCGCTCTTTTGAGTAGCTAAGCGCTGCATCCAATGAGGCTTCTGAAATACCGACAGCTTGCGAAGCTATACCATACCTGCCGCCGTTAAGAGTGTTCATGGCAAAGTTAAATCCTTTACCGACTTCCCACAAAACATTTTCTTCAGGAACTTTTACATTAGCAAAAGTTAGCGAGCAGGTATCCGAGCTCTTTATTCCCAGTTTATCTTCTTTGACACCATGCTCAAATCCGATCCAGCCTTTTTCAACTATAAACGCGGTGATGCCTTTATGACGCTGTTCGGGATCAGTTTGCGCCATAACAATATGATAATCAGCCGACTGTCCGTTGGTAATCCAATTTTTAATTCCGTTCAGCACCCAGTAATCACCTTCTTTTACCGCGGTAGTTTTTTGTTGTGTTGCGTCGCTTCCAGCTTCCGGTTCAGATAACGCGAAAGCGCCTAGTTTTTCACCGCGGGCCAGCGGTTTTAGATATTTTTCTTTAATATAATCGCTTCCATATTTTTCCAAGCCGAAACATACAAGTGAGTTGTTGACCGACATAATTACGCCAACAGCAGCATCAACTTTGGAAATCTCAATCATTGCAAGGCAGTAACTTACGGTATCCATCCCTGCACCGTCGTATTCGGGCGATACCATCATTCCCATGAATCCTAGTTCGCCCATTTTTTGAACTATCTCCGCCGGGAATTTTGCCTCTTTGTCGCGTTCCAAAACAGTGGGTGCAATTTCAGTTTCTGCAAATTCACGGGCTGTTTGCTGAATCATTAATTGTTCTTCAGTGTAATCGAAATTCATAAACTTTTGTTCCTCGCTTTATCGTTGGTTGATAAATATTTTAGGATTGCAATGAATTCAAACTAAGGAATGTAGAGTGAAATATCAATATGAATAAAACTCAAAAATAATGAGATACATATCAAATAAAAGAAGTCAAGAGAAAAAGCTCTTTCAAGAAAATTTGTTATTGAAAAGAAAATCATTTACAAAAAAGATAAATACAATTTTGCATCAGTGCCTTTTTATAATTAGTGCACAGCAAATCAAAATTTTTAAACTTCTGTGCCCTTTTAAAATTAACTAGTTGCATCGGTAATTTGAGTTTCAATCCATTTCTCAAATTCTTCAGACTTATGGATTTCTTCGTTAATTACCTCAAACGGGTTATCACCATTTTTTTTGCAATTATCAATAAAGAGTCTTACAAAATTTGATAATTTATCCTCGGGAATTATTCCGAGTTCATGCTTTCTAACTTCTAATGCAACATCTCTGAAATGCTCTTCGTGATGCTCACGGTATTCTTTCAAAGGTACTGTTCCGGAAATCCAGGCAAAGCTCATGGGATACTGAGACGGCCTAAACATTACAAAGAACCAATGCCATACAATTATTGCTAGCGTTGCAAGTACAGCTTCGTAAAAGTGAATTATTTCTGCAACTTTAATCAACCATACAGGCGCCCAATCGCCAACAAGTGTAGGGAACCAGAGTATTATGCCTGTAACACCCATTACAAGTGTGCCCCATATTAGCGCCCAGTACTCAGCCTTTTCAGCGTAATCATACTTACCAAACTTTGGATGAATTTTACTTAGTCCTAGATAATATTTAAGGTTTTGAACTAACGAAGTGATATCGCCTAAATTAGGCATCAGATTCTTTAATACATTTCTTCCTCTTGGTGTTACAAAAAGGTAAACAATATGATACAACCCCAATACCATCATTACAACAGCCGAAACTCTGTGGATAAGTTTCCTAACCGCTTCGGTCATGCCTAATTCCAACAAACCTTCGGCCCAAAAACTATTTGTATACTTTAATGCAAATCCGGTAACAGCTAAAGCTATAAAAGATGATAGCAGCAAGATATGTTGAATTATTTCGTTCTTTGTCATTCTTGGAAAAGAAGTTTGCTTCTTTACCGTACTGCGCTTTTTCTTGAATTCGTATACAAATATTAAAAGATTATGAATAACCATTCCGCCGATAATTACAACTATTAACCAGAAGTAAACAACGTCAACAAAATCTTCAACTGCTCTTGCTTCATCGGAGGCTGTTTGGTGAGAATAACTTTGAGAGAATATGACCGTAGCATTTTCATGGCACCTGGCGCAAGTTTCAGTAACTTTATCTTTGTGGGTACTTGCATCTTCATTTGAGCTTCTCAGAATACTATGCGTATTATGACAATCCACGCACAGAGCGGCGTCCTTGTAACCTCTTGATGCTGCAAGACCATGATAACTATCCCTGTACTCTTCTACCTGGTTACCGGTCTTGCCGAACTTATCCGCCAATCTTGTTCCTTCATGGCATCTTTCGCAAGTATTACGCTGAATTGCAAGACGATTACTAAACTGATCGCCATTTGTAATTTCGGCAATACTGTGCTCATTATGACAATCGTTGCACGAAGGTGCTTCACGAACGCCCCGCCTTGCTCTGAACCAATGAACCGAGTTTTGGTACTCATAAACTTCACTTTCATGACATTGTGCGCAAGTTTCGGGCAGGTTTAATATGTTGATTTTTGATTCTGCATGTAACCTTGATTTAATATTATGTATGCCATGACACGAAACACAAGTAGCGGCTGATCTATTTTCATTGTCGACAAACTTACCGTGAACGGACTTTTCGTACATGCTTCCCGGCAGGCTGGCACTCATATCAAACTTTTTGGCAAATTCCGGATCGTCATGACAAGAACCGCACGTTCCGGAAACATTGGAAGAGTGTACGGTACTATTTTGATCCCCGGCGCTTAAAATATTATGCGACCCGTGACAACTCGCGCAATTTGCCGCTTCTTCAATACCTTGTAAAAGTGCTTCGCCGTGAATACTGTTTTGGTGCTCTTCGGCAACTTCGGTATGGCATGTGGAACAATTAGTTACAGTTGCGAACTCAGGGTCTTGTTCATGGGCTGTTAAATTATTAGCTACGAGAGAGTGGCAATCCGAACAAGCTAACTCGGGGTGCACTGACTTAGCCAGATCGTTTGTCATTGCTTCGGTATCGTGGCAATCGGCACAAGTTTCACTGCTCACAAAATTTCCGGAATGGTAGTCATCTGCTTGTTTTTCTTCCACATGACAAGAGGAGCAATAGTACTCCGATTTATTGACTACAGTCGAAACTCTTTTTACCTGGTGAGAGGTATGGCACTGGATACAATCCGGGGCGTTATTTCCGACTTTTGATTTGAGACGCTGGTGGATATCATTTCGAAAGCTTTCAACAACGTCTTTGTGACACGAATTACATGTTGACAATTGCCTACCAAAAGAAAACTTTGCAGCCTCAACTGCATGTGCTGATTCGCCGTGGCAGGCCAGGCACGAGGCTTTTGTATCCGTTGCGTATACATCCGCGTGAGTGCTGGTATTATATCCGTCAAATTCATTTCCTTTGTGGCAGCTTAAACAAATCTGGTTTGCGCCAGCCGAGTATAATTCACTAGCTTCCTTAATATTGTGTCTGGTATGGCAACCAAAACACTCAAGCTTTTGTTTTGCGTGAACGCTTTCAACATAATCATCAACTTCATGACAACTACTACAATCTACTTTATAAATCTGCTCACCCTCCCTGTGAGGCAATTCCTCGGCATCAAAGTCCTCATGGCAGTCTATACATTCCATATCTGCATGTATTGAAGCGTAATAGTGGTCACTATTTACAAAAATTGAAATTTCCTTGCCTGCACGTTCCATAGTAAGTTCATTGTCGCTATGGCAATCCATGCAAACTTCATTCTGGGAAAAAACAGATGGAGACGTAATTAGTAAGAAAAGGAAGCAAAAAATAAAATTTTTCATGTCAGTATCAGTTTAAGTCAATAAAAGATACGGTTAACCGTTTTTCTACAACAATAATATTGCCAAATAAATAATCGCCAAAAAAAGTCAAATACTTTATAGTGTAAAACATTTTTCTTAATTATGGGGAATTATCTCGAATTTATTACAATATTTAGTAGTACTCTCAATGTATCTTACCTGGCAAATAAATTTTAGTCTATAAAAAGAATACTAGACTTCTATATCTTATAGTCAAAATTATGTAGATTCTCCATCATAGTCAATCGGGAGAAAATTATTATTTCCTATATTTGGCTATCGCTAATTCATCTAATTATGGAAAACAAAAATTTATCGCAGCAGAAAATAACACGAATAACAGCACTTTGGGCGCTGTCCGAATCAGCCCTTGGCGGCCTTCTGCATGCTTTCCGTCTTCCGTTTACCGGGTTAATTATAGGTGGATTTGCAGTGGTTTTTATTTGCTTACTAGCGAATTTTTGCGCAAATAAAAAAACTATTTTAACGTCTACGCTGGTTGTAATGCTTATAAAATTTACAATCAGTCCGCACACACCCTTAACGGCATATTTGGCGGTAAGTTTGCAGGGATTTATCGGGTACGTATTTTTCTCGGCAATTCCTTCCTTCAATATTGCTGCATTATTGCTTGGAATAACAACGCAATTGTTATCCGCTTTCCAAAGGGTGATAACAATAACTGTTGTTTTCGGCGAAACGTTTTGGGAGTCGATTGATGCATTTGCTCTTGGCATAATAAACAAATTTTCAACAGCTCAATTTGATAAGTTGGAATTTAGCGCAAGCCTGCTACTGATACTCTGTTACGCTTTTATTCACCTTTTGGGCGGAATCTATTTTGCGTTTCTAGGAATAAAATTACCTCGAAAACTAAAAAAAATTAATTCGCTAGAGGTTTTACAAGAATTAAGATCAATTGACATTACTTCTTCAAACAAAAAAAGAAAAAAATGGTACAGGAGAAAAATGCCAAGACTTATCTTAATAAGGTTCGTATCGGATTTT
>JANQLA010000277.1 GCA_028280855.1 Melioribacteraceae bacterium | reverse complement strand
ATGAAGCCTTGAACAACCTTAAAGTATCAAGATATGATCTTGTAATATCGGATATGAAGATGAACGGTGTGAGCGGAACGGAAATATTAAAAACCGCTTTAGAATTTAACCCGGAAACGGTCGTTATAATAATTAGCGGATATGGTACAGTAGAATCAAGCGTTGAAGCAATTAAGATGGGAGCTTATGATTTTATTGAAAAACCGTTTACATCTAAGAAACTATTTGAGGTTATTGATAAAGCTATTAAACCCAATCTGCCTTTAAGTCAGGAATTAAAAAATATTCCCAGAGAGTTAAGGAGCATCACGCATCGTAGTGAAAAAATGAGGGAAGTTATAGATCTTATCTCCCGTGTAGCTCCAACTGAAATGAATACATTAATTTATGGTGAAAGCGGCACAGGTAAAGAGTTAGTTGCACGCGCTATTCACAGTTTAAGCAGAGGAAAAAATAATCCTTTTGTTCCGGTTAATTGCGGTGCGTTGCCCGAACAATTATTCGAAAGCGAGCTTTTTGGTCATGAGAGAGGTGCCTTTACCGGAGCAGTAAATACTAAGCCGGGTTTAGTTGAATTTGCGGAGGGCGGCACATTCTTTTTTGATGAGATTGGTGAAATGACTCCTTCTCTTCAAGTAAAAGTTTTAAGAATGATTGAAGATAGAAAAGTAAGACGTGTTGGAGGTAAAAAAGAAATTAATGTAAACGTTCGAATAATTGCGGCTACAAATAAAGACCTGGAACGACTGATTCAAGAGAATAAATTTCGTGATGATTTATATTATAGACTGAACAGTATTAAAATTGAGGTTCCGCCACTACGTGAGCGAAAAGAAGATATAATGCCTTTGGTAAATCATTATATGAAGCAATTATGTAACTCGGGAACTAGTGTTAAGAAATTCACCAAGGAAGCCGAAGAGGCATTGTTAAATTATGCATGGCCGGGTAATGTTAGAGAGCTACAGAATGTAATAAATAGAACCTACTTTTTATGTTCTGCAGAACTTATCCGGTTAGAAGACATTCCACTTCCGATCTCAAAAAGGTCAGATTCGATACATAGCGATTTTATTAACCTCGACTACAAAAATGCAAAAGAAAGAATATTAGAAAATTTTGAGATAGAGTACCTGAAGCACCACCTCAAAAAGAACGACGGTAACATATCTAAAACAGCGCAAAGTTGCGGAATAGACCGCCGGTCAATTCACCGTCTGATTGTAAAGTACAATATCATTTATAAAGATTAATGCCTATGGTGCCAGCCCTGTATGGCAATCCGTGCAAAAACTGTCTTTCCATACTTCGTCAATATCAACAGGATGTTCAAATTCCAAGCTTTCGTAAAAAGAAGCAGTTTGTAACGTTGCAGGTGAGCCTTGTGCATATATAGAGTGACACAGATTGCAATCTTTACTAATTATACGATTAGAAGTCGATGTATGCGTATCTGTGTGGCATCTGAAGCAGCCCTGGAATTCAACATGTCCGATATTATTCGGGTATGCGTCCCATCTAACTTTCATTTCCGGGAATATATTTTTTGAAAACTCATTCTGAAATCCGATGATAGCCTCCTCGATTAGAGGTGAACTTGTCTCAACTAATTCAGGATAGTTTTCATCATAATATTTGGTTATTGTGCTGTCGATAGTTTTCATTGCTTCATCTATAGTTGAGTATTCTTCATCGCATAGCTCAACAGCGATTGATTTAATTCCCGGCAAACTCGATGGAATTCTTCCTGCAGCCATTGCTTCGTCAATGAAAAATGCCGGTGACTGATAAATATGCGACGGCCTATTATGACAGTCAATACAATCCATTGTTCGAATTTTTGAGGTGGATAATGCTTCTTCATCAATTGGATTTTCTTCATCGATGTACGTTACAGAAAGTTTCGTTCTTTCGTTAGTGTAGCGCACCCATGCAATTTCCTGGTTTGTTTCGTCGCTTGAAACATACTCAATTTTGACTTCCGGATTTATATGCCAATGGATACCTTCGGACAAACCTTCTGCACTGGTTTGTGCGGCAACTTTCATAGCCATATGAATTTGCCATTCGGTGTTTTCTTCATCTGCTAAATAGTGTTTATGAACAAGTAGCTTTCGAGGATAAAATTTTTGCGGCCAATGACATTGCTCACAGGTTTCCTGTGCAGGTCTCAAATTTGCAATAGGCGTTGGAATTGGTCTTGGGTAATTGTTAACTGCAACCGCGTAAACCTGGTATAATCCCGAAAGTTTTGATCTTACAAACCAATCTGCACCTGATCCAACATGGCAATCAACACAACGAACTTTGGCGTGCGGAGAGTTTTTGTAGGCGGTGAATTCGGGATTCATAACTGTATGGCAAACCTGGCCGCAAAACTCCGTTGACTCGCTATATTCAAATGCTTCGTAGCTCCCGATAGCCGAAAGTAAAAGGAATATTGACGTCCCAACCAAAAAGATAAAAAATGCGTTTCTGTGTCGAACATCGTTAAGATCGATATACGGTAACCTCTTTGAACTATCCTTCAAATCCTTTTTGCGTGAGCGCTCTCTCAACATACCAATGGGAATTAAGATTAACCCAATTACCAAAAAAGATGGGAGAATAATATAAATGACGAGTCCAAGATACGTTCCCCCACGATCAAGGAAAAAAGAAATGCTAAAAAGAAAGATTATCATGAAAAACGCAATTAATGCTATTGTTGCACCAACTATAGATATCCAATTATAAACAGATTTTGGTAGTTTAAATTTCATTGCCATCTCCTATCTAGGATGTGAGGGTATTAAAATCTTATAAATTCTTTTTAAATGCAAATGAATTTAAAAAAAGAAATACCAGATGAGTAATTTTCTTAATCTCAATTATTGGATTAACAAAAAAAGACTTCCCAAATATGATAAGAAGACCTCAAAACCTATTTTGCGTGAGCTAAATTTAGCTTATTCCGGAATGGCAAGAAAGTTGATATTCACAAATATCAACTTTTATAATAATAGAAAATATCAAGCAAATGGATACTCCAAAATATACAATTAGCACTGCGGCGGATTTACTGGGAATATCGGTCCACACAATGCGAATGTACGAAAAGGAAGGACTAATTATTCCGTATAAGAAAGAAAGCGGACAACGACTCTATTCTGATAAAGATCTTGAAAGATTACGATGTGTGAGATCAGCTATAAACGACCAAAAAATTAGTATTGCCGGTATTAAAATGATGCTGTCGTTAATCCCGTGTTGGGGTATTACAAACTGTCTTGAAGATGATAGAAATAACTGTCTGGCTTATAATGGTCACTCCGAACCTTGTTGGCAGCTTAAGCACAAAGGTAATTATTGCGAAGGTAAAGAGTGCAGGGTGTGTGAAGTTTATGAGTCATTCAGCGACTGCTCAAGTATTAAAGAAAAATTAAAAGATTTAATAGACTAACGTAAGGAACAACCAATGAAAAAGCTTGTTATTCTCGGCGCTGGTACCGCAGGTACAATGATGTTAAACAAGTTAAGCGGCGCGCTCGATAAAAATGAGTGGCAAATAACTATTGTTGATCAATTCGAAACTCATTATTACCAACCCGGATTTTTATTTATACCTTTTCAGATATACGATCGTAAAGATGTAATTAAGCCAAAACGCGACTACTTTCCGACAGGTACAAATGTAATAATGTCTGAAATTGACGTGATTGAACCGAAAGATAATAGGGTGCTTCTTACAAACGGGCAGGTATTGGAATATGATTTTTTAATTATTGCAACCGGCGCAAAAATTAAACCCGACGAGACCGAGGGAATGCTGGGTACGCTTTGGCACAAAAAGATTTTCGACTTTTATACAGTTGAAGGTGCCGTAGCGCTCGGTGAATTCTTTAAATACTGGGAAGGCGGAGAGCTTGTAATTAGTGTTACGGAAATGCCGATTAAATGCCCTGTTGCTCCTCTTGAGTTCGCTTTTCTCGCGGATTGGTATTTTACTGAAAAAGGAATTCGCGACAAAGTTAATATTCGCTATGTAACGCCGTTACCGGGAGCTTTTACTAAACCCAGGGCATCTGCAATTCTCGGAGACATCCTTAGCAAAAAAAATATAAAATTAACGTCCGAGTTCAATATTGGCAATGTTGACAATGAAAATATGAAAATTGTTTCATGGGACGAAGAAGAAGTTCTTTTTGATGTACTGGTTACTATTCCAACCAACATGGGCGACGATGCAATAGAGCGAAGCGGAATGGGAGACGAATTTAATTTTATTCCTACCGATAAAGAAACGCTTAAGGCAATTGACCA
>JANQLA010000265.1 GCA_028280855.1 Melioribacteraceae bacterium | reverse complement strand
CCTCCGTGTATAGAATTATTTTTGATAACATATCAATAGATGCACCCCTACCGGTCGAGTTAACGTCTTTTGAAGCGGCACTAAACAATAACACAATTGAGCTAACATGGGAAACTGCGACGGAAGTAAATAATTACGGGTTTGAAGTTGAAAGACAGCAATCAGAAAACGGAACTCAGGGCACAGAATGGGAAACCATCGGTTTTGTACAAGGCCACGGGAACAGCAACTCGCCGAAGCAATACGAGTTTATCGATAATGATCCTCCTTCGGGATATTTGCAATACAGACTAAAACAAATAGATACGGACGGTACATACGAATATTACAGCTTAACAGCAGAAGTCAATTCAACGATTACATCAGTAAATGACGAAAGATTACCTGAACAATTTCATCTGTCACAAAATTATCCTAACCCGTTTAATCCGACCACGACAATAAAATACAATACACCGGTGGTCGCCTTGAGCGCCGTCGAAGGGCATCATGTATCACTAAAAGTCTACGACATCCTTGGCAATGAAGTTTCCCAATTGGTAAACAAATTACAAGCGCCGGGAATTTACCAGGTTGAGTTCAACGCAAGTAACCTGCCAAGCGGAATGTATTTCTACAAACTTGAGGTAGGTAGTTTTACGGAAACCAAGAAGATGCTTCTTATTAAATAGTATCAAACGATACTATAAGCATTACAGATAAAAATTAATGATCGACCATTTATAAACCAAGAAACAGGTTAACTGCCGGTTTAGAAAATTCTGCAAGAATAAAAATAGTATTTATATCGTCAAACTAAGAAACAGAAGTTTAACTGCGCTTCTTATAACCAGTAAGTTCAAAACTGCGACTGTGGCCTTCGACAGGATTTTTAAAGTGATTCGTCTTTTAACAAACTAACAGACGAGAAGTCACAGAATACTTTTACCCAAGCCTTAACAAATTGTTAATCACCCATTGTTCCTGTCTATTGCAAAACCGTTTTCTCTTTTTCCGTCCTTATCTCGCTTACACCTTTAAGCCCCAGTTCTTTTACAGCTTCTCTTGCCGCCTCCATAAATCGATCACCCGGGTCGTACTTAACCGTCCGGTAACTTTCGTCAACTTCGCGCCAGAGTGGATGTCCTTCGAACTCCCGGTATTCATGATGCCCTATCAGGTATTCAATAGTTGGATACTTCGATTTCAGGTAGCGCACCAATGATATATTTGCCTCTAGTTGGTCATCAGTCAGATTATCAATATTATTTTCCCCGCCTACATTCTCAACTCCAATAGAATTATAATTGATACCAATGCAATGTCTTCCCATCCAGTTTTCAGGTGTTAACCTATGTACTAATCCTTCCCGGTCAACAAGGAATTGAACGCCTACATTCACGTTGCCAGAGCCTGCTAAATCAGGGCGCGTGCCGCCCAGGGTTTCCCTGTTAAACAAAGCCCAACATGAATCAAAGTCATTAATTGCAGTCCAATGAAGAACGATTATACGCGGCTGCATTTCAATTTTGTCAAGCTCCATTTCGTAATGCATGAGCATGTATTGTTTGGTTAGTTCAATACGTTCCTCCGAAAAGGATACGGGCTTATCAATAATTTCAAAACCAGCGGAGCAGGCGTTTATCATAAAGGCAGATAAAATTATTATTATAAATTTCTTCATAATATTTTTTCCCTAATTCCATTAATGTTTTTTATCATGTTTGAGTAGTGACTCCCTTTCCAATAAATTTTATCGCAATTCTCGCAGCCATAAAACTTCTCGTAAGATAGATATGAATTTTCTGGTACCTTAGCTTTAACTTCTTTCTTATCAATTGTCTTTAATTCACCGTTGCATGAAATACACCTGCTAAATTCCTTTAACTTACCTTTTAATTGAAACCTATTAATAATTTCTACAACCTGTATTTCGGGATCTGCGCTGCGCAGCCAATATCCTCTATCGGCTTCGCTTCTTTTAAGTATGCCGATATCTCGGGTGAGTATGCATCTTTTTTGCACAGCTGCAATTGTAACGATTTGTTCATCTTCAAAATCATTTTGATATAATGCATCAATTCCAAGCAGACGCAATGAACGCGCTAACTTACCTAGGTGAACATCAAGAATAAATTTTGGCTCGCGAAGCGGTTCCGGTCTCAGGCGCTGCACTTCCGAAATATCAAAGGTTTCGAATACTGGGTACACACTTATTTTGTCGTTGTTCGATACCGTGTAGTCAAAGTCCACAGACTTACCGTTAACTAAAATCAAATCAACTTCGGTATGGGGTACGTTAAACGACTGGATCATATCCTTTACTGAAGCGCTTCCCCAAAATTCTTTTTCAATGTAAGATTTTCTTTTATCGACCGGAAGAAAATCGTTTAACTCTTCGTAAAATCTGAATACCGCTTTCTTCATAGCAGTTTGAGAACTATTTGGCTTTGAATGATTCTATATATTTGCGCGTGTGTTCGGAAAGCACAAGCTTGCCGCTTATTTCCGCACGTTCTTCTAAAAGTTCTTCCCAGTTTTCGGTCCCTTCCCAAAAGACTTTTTTTAATTCGCGAATAGCATCGGGGTTTGTATTGTTTAGCCTGTCTGCGAGTGATTCTACTGCATCATCCAGCTTGCTAATGTTTGCGGTTACATCGTCGTAGAGTCCCTTGGAATAAGCCCACTCGGCATCACGCCATTCGAAATTGATAGTCATTGCGCTTAAAGTTTCTTTTCCTACCTTGCGCTCAATTGCGGGTGCTATTACAAAAGGGCCGATCCCGATAGCAAGTTCACTTAATTTAACAGACGACGCTAAAGTAGCAACAGCATAGTCGCAAGCAGCCACCAAACCGACACCACCGCCAACAACTTTTCCCTGCACACGCACAATAACAAATTTGCCGCAGGTCCTTATTGCATTTAATACGCCTGCGAATCCCATAAAAAATTTCTTACCTGTTTCCAGGTCATTTATGGAAAGAAGTTCGTCGAAAGACGCACCAGCACAAAACGCCCTTTCACCTTCGCTTCTTAATATAACCACGTAAATATCATCGTCATCGGCAGCACGCTTTACGGCATTGGTAATTTCGTTAAGTAATTTAGTGGGTAACGAGTTGCTTTTGGGATGATAAAATGTGATATACAATTTATGCTCCTTCTTTTCGGAGCGAACGAATCCGCTGGCATCCATTACGTTTTCTCGTATTGTTCTACAATTTTAGTTAGTTCATCAAGTTTATCGATAATGAAATCCGGTTCCTCGGTTTTTAGGCGGTCGGTTTCCCTGTACCCGAAACTTACACCGCAGGAATAAGCGCCTGCATTTTTCGCGCATCTAATATCCATTTCAGTATCTCCAACCATAAGAGTTTTCGAAGGATCGACCCTGAGTAATTCGCAAATCAATAGAAGAGGTTCGGCATCGGGTTTGTGTGCTATGCCCTTTCGTCTGCCGGCTACTTCATTAAAGTACGAACGAAGATTGAAATGATCAATGATTAAGTCCGCCTGCTCCTGGAGCTTAGTCGTTAATAGAGCAATCTTGATTTCATTTCTGCAAAGCTCTTTTAGAGTCTCTTTAACCAAAGGATACAACGAGGAATGATCGATAAAATCAAAATAATGCTCTTTATAAAGATTAATAAACTCATCGAATCTCTTAACTTGCAGGTTCATTGCGTTAAATATATCCTTAAAATGAAGCCCAATAGAATTTGTGAATATCCGGCGATCTAAATAACCTTTAATTCCGATACCCCGCAAAGCAAGTTCCATAGCCTTAAAAATAGTTTCATCTGATTTTACCAGGGTTCCGTCAAGATCGAAAACGACTAGTTCAAACTGTTTGTTCGGCATTTATCAACGACCCTTTTTGTAATTCAAAATAACAATTTCGAATTGTATTTCATAGGCATACAACAAGTGAGTTTATATACATTTGCCTAACCCGAGCAAATTGAATGCAAGCCGTAAATTAGGTAAATTTGTCCACTTAATTCTGCCAACAAATTTTTCTGAATACATTTAATAAATTAAGGAGAACTGGAATGCCGGTTGTAAATTATGAAAAATATTGCGAGATGCTTGATAACGCTAAGAAAAATAAGTTCGCGTATCCTGCCATCAATGTAACCAGCGAAGTAACGGCAAACGCGTGCCTCGAAGCATTTGCCGAAGCAAAATCCGACGGTATGATTCAAGTGAGTACCGGGGGCGGTCAATTTGCATCGGGAGTTGCACTAAAAGACGCAGCGCTCGGCGCTATTTCAATTGCCAACCATATTCACCTTGTAGCAGATAAGTATGATATAAACGTAGCGCTTCATACCGACCACTGCCAGCCGGGTAAGGTTGATTCATTTATCCGGCCGCTAATGGCGGAAAGTAAAAAAAGAATTGAAGCCGGGTTAAAGCCGCTTTTCAACTCGCACATGTTCGATGGTAGTGAGCTGCCCATTAAAGAAAACATGGATATTGCGGTTGATCTTTTAAAGGAATGTAAAGAGCTGGGGCTTATACTGGAAGTAGAAGCCGGCGTTGTAGGCGGCGAAGAAGACGGGGTTGACAACGAAGGAATGCCTGCAGAAAAACTTTACACAACACCCGAAGATATGCTGTACGTTTATGAAAGATTATCTTCAGTTGAGGGAGGACGCTACATGTTCGCTGCCACTTTCGGTAATGTGCACGGCGTTTACAAACCTGGTAATGTTAAACTAACTCCCAGTATACTTAAAAACGGTCAAGCTGCAGTAGTAGCTAAATACGGCGAAGCTGCAAGTTTTGATTTGGTGTTCCACGGCGGCAGCGGCTCTTCAATTGAAGAAATTCACGAAACACTGGAGTACGGGGTTATTAAGATGAATGTTGATACTGATACCCAGTACGCGTTCACCCGTCCGATTGTAGATCATATGTTCCGAAGCTACGATGAAGTATTAAAAGTAGAAGGTGAAGTAGGCAACAAGAAAAAATACGACCCGCGCGGCTATTTGAAAATGGCGGAAGAATCAATGAAGAAGCGTGTTATTAAAGCTGTTGATGATTTGCGAGGACGCGGAACTACACTTGGTATTTAGTTTTTCTCAAAGCCCCGATGTCTCAAAGATATCGGGGCTCTGGCAAAATATTATTTGTTTTCATTCTTACAAATTACAGTAAAGGTACTTCCTTTTCCTTTAGTGCTGCTAACTATAATTTCCGCGTTATTCAGGTCGCAATATTTTTTTACAAGCGCCAGCCCAAGACCGTTACCGTCATATTTTCTTGTATAGCCCTGTTCCTCTTGCGAAAAGGGCTTAAACAAGTTATGCTGGAATTCTGCGGCTATGCCTACACCGGTATCTTTAACATCAATACACAAATTTTTATCTGCGGATTTGTAAACTTTAATTTCAACTTTACCTTTATCAGTATATTTAATGGCATTGTCTATCAAGTTATTGAATATCTGGGAAAATGAGTATTCATCAGTGGTTAAGATTGTTTCTTCCGTTTCCTTTAACAGGTTTAATTCCAAATTCTTTTTTTGAGCCGAGAAAAAAAATTCCGAATGGAGTTTCTTTAAAATATCATTGTAAACATCAAAAGTTTTTGGATTATATTCATAGGTACCGGTTTGTATTTCCGACATATTGAGAATAAGGTTAATGGTTCTCATTATTCTTTGACCCGAAGATTTGAGAATATGGAATCCCACTCTCAAATCTTTTGAAATATAGTTTTCAACTTCTTCTTCGATTAATTGGGAATAACTCAATAAAGTATTTAAAGGGGTGCGAATTTCATGCGACATTTGCGCCAGGAATTCGGATTTTAACTTATCGGATTTTTCAGCTCCCTGTTTTGCTTCAACCAGATTTTTTTCCATCAATTTTCTTTCGGTAATATCTTCTTTTATAGCAACAAAATGAGTTATTTTACCGTTTTGATCTGTAATGGGAGAAATTGACGCCAGCTCCCAGA
>JANQLA010000224.1 GCA_028280855.1 Melioribacteraceae bacterium | reverse complement strand
GCTTCTTCGTCGCCTTCGTCAATCATTTGCGATTGACTTTCAAACCTTTCCCTCTGATCAATGGGATCATTGAGCTCACTGAAGGCATTGCAAATTTCTCGTCCAAGCACGTAAGCCTCAAAACGTTCAACCAGGCCTTCTTTACTCCTGTGTTTCTTTGCCAGTGGTGAAAGCTCTACAGGGTAATCTGTAACAAAAGTCGGCTGAATTAACGCCGGTTCAATGGTCGCTGCAAAAAGCTCATCGATCATTTTGCCTTTGCTTTCACCCCCCTTTAATTCAACTCCCCTTCCCTTTAGTTCTTTCTCCAGCTCATCTTTCGAAGCATTAATAACATCCAAGCCAGTGTGTTTTCGTAATTCATCAATCATTGAAACACGCTTCCAGGGACTATTGAAATCAATTGTATGACCTTCAATTTCAAAAGCTGTTGATCCAAAAACATCTTCGCAAGTTTTCGTTATCATTTGCTCAACGAATTCCATCATCCAGTTATAGTCTTTATAAGCAACATAAAGTTCGAGCATAGTGAATTCAGGGTTGTGCGTTTTGTCAATTCCTTCGTTTCTAAAGTCCTTCGAAATTTCGTAAACACGGTCGAAGCCGCCGACAATTAGTCTTTTAAGATATAGCTCATCGGCAATGCGAAGATAAAGCTGCATATCCAATGTATTATGGTGCGTAGTAAACGGACGTGCCGCCGCACCGCCGTATAGCGGCTGTAACACCGGTGTTTCCACTTCGATAAAATTGTTGGTGTCAAGAAAATTTCTCAGCGAGGTAATTATCTTTGATCGCTTTTTAAAGACTTCTCCAACTTCCGGATTAACGATTAAGTCAACGTAACGCTGCCGGTAACGAAGTTCTTTATCTGCGAATTGATCATAAACAGTTTTGTTACCATCTTCATCAACAACTTCTTTAGCGATGGGTATCGGGCGGATTGATTTTGCCAACAACTCGATCGATTTAGCGTGAACAGATATCTCACCGGTTCTAGTCTTAAATACAAATCCTTCAATACCAACAATATCGCCGATATCCATGAGCTTGAAAGCTTTATAAGATTCACCTACTTCATCCCTTCGAATATAAAACTGAATGCGACCTTGTTTATCCTGGATATGTGCGAAAGATGCTTTTCCCATTCTTCTAATCGCCATTATCCTGCCGGCTATCCTTACGTCCTTCTGCTCAAGTTCATCGTAGTTATGCTTTATACTTTCAGAGTAATTGTTTACCTCATACTCGTAAGAGTATACTTCGAAATTATTTTCTTTCAATTCGTTAAGTTCTTCAAGGCGTCTCTTTATTAACTCGTTTGTCTCCTGTTGTATTGATTTTTGATCCAACTACTCCTCCGGCTTAATTTTTATATTTCTTGTAAAACGTTTTTAATTCCTTTAATGGTATTTCCCTGTACTCGCCTTTCTTAAGATTTTCTGTATCGAATGAACCAAAGCTGACCCTGTCTAAATCCTTAACAAAATAGCCGAGTGAACCGAACATTCTTTTAACAAAATGATTTCGTCCTTCAACGGTTGTAACAAGAACCTTTCGATAATTGTTTGTTTCGGGAAAAGACATATTTGTAAACTTACTTTTTTTACCGTCAAGAATAATCCCGCGACTAAGTTTAGTTTTATCGGCGGCGGACAAATCGTTATCAAGCTTAGTCAGATAAACCCGCGGAATTTTATTTTTCGGGTGAGTCATTTTATTCGAGAACTCTCCGTCGTTAGTAATTAGTAAAACACCGGTTGTGTTATAGTCCAATCTTCCCACGGGAAATATTTTCAAATTGGTTTTAATGATATCGTTTACGGTTTTTCTTCCCTTTTCATCCTTCGTTGTAGTAACAGTACCTTTAGGTTTATTCAATAAATAATAAACCTTGGATTCCAGCTTCAACTTTTCGCCATCAAGGCGGATATCGTCGGTTTCTTCGTTCACCTGGTATCCAAGCTCAACAACCAGCTTATTATTAACTGTAACCCTGGCTTGTTCAATTAGTTCATCCGCGCCACGCCGCGATGCGGCCCCGCACTCGGCAATATACTTATTCAGTCTCATCATTACCCGGTTCATTTCCTTCCTGGTTGGCCTTCACTTCGTCTTCAATTATTTCTTCTATCTCGCTCATCATAATTTTTCTTTTCTGCTCAATAAAATCCTCGTCCTTCATTATTTCATCTATTTCGCGAGGCTTCGGTAAATCGTCAATTTTATTCAATCCGAAATACTTAAGAAATTCATCTGTAGTAATGTAGAGCAACGGTCTGCCGACAGTTTCCGAACGTCCTTTGATAGTAATAAGATTCTTTTCAAGCAAAGTATTCATCATGTAATCCGAGTTAACCCCACGAATCATTTCAATTTCAGGCTTTGTGATAGGCTGCTTGTAAGCAATAATAGCAAGCGTTTCTAATGCAGCCTGGCTTAATCGCCTTTTACTTTTAACGGATGAAAGATAACCTACATACTTTGCGTACTCAGGTTTTGTTGCGTGTATATAGCCGTTGGCAAGTCTTAGTATTTGCAGAGAGGAGTCGTTGTTCCCGTATCTTTCGTTTAAGATATCTACCGTCTCATTAACATTCAATACAGTTACATCAATATCATCACCATCTATTTCTTTAATAGCTTTTATAATTTCAGATGCCGGCACAGGCTCGTCAGATGCAAAAATCAAGGACTCTATAATTGATTCGTAAATACTATCCATTGTTATCCAAACCGTAAATTACAAAGTCGTTAAAATTCCGGGACTCTTTCAAACCGATTTTACCCAATTTCACCAGCTCCAAAAGTGCTATAAATGTAACAATAATGGTAATTTTTTCGGGTATATCAATTATAAGATTTATAAAAGAAACTTCGTTATTAACACCGAATGAGTTTATTATAAATTCCATCTGCTCTTCAATGGTTACCGAAACTATTTCAACCTCGTGAACCGCTTCTTTTGGTCTTTCAGCCAGAGCAGCCTTAAAGGCCCTCATTAAATCATATAAGGTTATGTTTTTGAGCAAGGAACTTAGCTCCTGAGGCGCTTCTTTTTCATCATACTCATAATAACCGCGGTAACTAAGCTTCCTTTGGTTCGATTCATTTATCGAAAGCTCTTCAGCCATTTCCCTGAATCTTTTGTACTCAAGTAAAGCGGCTACCAAATCGGCACGCGGATCAATCTCCTCACCTTTTTCATCAATCTCTTTGGGGAGAAGCATCTTGGCTTTTATTTGCATTAGCGTAGCAGCCATCAATATAAAATCACCCGCGGCTTCCAGGTCCATTTGCTCCATCAGCCTGAAGTATTTCATGTACTCTTCGGTTATGTACGAAATAGGAATATCGTATATGTCCAGCTCGTCACGTTTGATAAAGAACAATAGTAGGTCGAGCGGACCTTCAAAATTTTCGAGCTTAATCTTATACAATGATTATCCCAACTTCATTGCTTTGTGAACTTCATTCATTGTTTCTTCGGCGATAAGTCCGCCGCGTTTTTCGCCGTCGGAAATGACGTCTTTCACCTGATCCAAATCACTTTCAAGTTCGTTTCGTTTTGCAATAACAGGCTCAAGAAATGAATTGATATTGGCGGTACATTTAGCTTTGCAATCAACGCAGCCCAATTCACCGGAACGACAGCCTGCCTCGATTTCCGCTACTTCGTCTGGATTAAACTTATTATGATATGTGAAGACAAGGCATACTTCAGGCCTACCTGGATCATTTCGTCTAAGCTTTTGCGGATCGGTTTTCGCTTTACGTAGTTTTTGCGATACCTCTTCGGGCGAATCCGAAAGAAGTATTGTATTGCCGAGTGATTTACTCATTTTTGTATCGCCGTCAAGTCCGGGCAGACGGGCAAATTTAGTCAGCAGCGGTTCCGGTTCAGGGAATACTTCACCGTACTGGTTGTTGAAACGACGCGCGATTTCACGTGTTATTTCAACATGCGGTACCTGGTCTTCACCTACGGGAACAGCCTGTCCCTTATACAAAAGAATATCGGCTGATTGCAGTACAGGGTAACCTAAATGTCCGTAGATAATGTTTTCGATATTAAGATCGCGTACTTGCTCTTTTAATGTTGGATTTCTCTCCAAACGAGCCTTGGTAATGAGCATTGAAAACAAAAGGTTGAGTTCCGTATGCTCCTTAATTTGTGATTGCCTGAAAAAGGGACTCTTTACGGGATCAAGTCCTGCGGCAATCCAGTCAATTACCATTTCTATTGTATTGTCATAAATATCGTGTGTATTCAAATCAGTTGTAAGTACGTGGTAGTCGGCGATTAAGTGACAACTCTCGTATTCATCTTGCAATTTAATCCAATTCTCCAATGCGCCAACATAATGACCGATGTGAAGTTTACCAGTCGGACGCATTCCGCTTAATATTCTTTTTTTAGCCATATTTCCCAGTTTTTAATTAATAAGTCACGATATAAGCAGTGCCAAAGATAATGAAAATTAGGGTTAGAACGAATAGTGCGACGTTGGTAGTTTGTTGTGGGTTGAAAGGTAAGAGAGATTGAGGGACATGAGAGGATATAAAATTAAAGAGAAAAGAGGGTAAATGAAGAGGAATACTAAGCCAGGTTACAAGCTCACGTTCTGTGCACTATGATTTTTGAACGAAGACTGAATGAGACGAGGTGCACGCTATAGATTGGAGTTAGAAAATGAAAATGCATCAGAGAAGTATTGGTTTTCTGCGCCTATAATTTTTTTTCATTCTTACCGGCGCTGTAGACATAGCAAATTTGTTTACCATATGGGAAATAAAATACCTGCCAGACCATAGTCCACCTAAAACATGGAGAAAATATTGACCGACAACGGCTAGCACTTATTCAATATTACAGGCGCCTGCTCAGCAAAAACCGAGCAAAAGTAGATTTAATTAAGGGTATTAGCTCTGATAAAGAAACGGTTTCCACTCGGAATCAATGCGTGATACTGAGTTTACCAGGAACATAACGTAATTCGGTCGGTAAGGTTTTATCCTCAAAGGCATGCTGGCTTCGTCGGGTGTACGGTCGCCTTTCTTGTTGTTGCATTTAAGGCAAGCGGAAACAAGATTTTCCCATGAATCCTCGCCGCCCCTTGCTCTGGGTAAAATATGATCCATTGTTAAAGGCAAATCGCTTCTGCCGCAGTAACCGCATTTATGCTTGTCGCGTCTGAGGATATTTTTACGCGTGAGAATAATATCTTTGTAAGGCAAACGCACGTAGCTGTTCAAACGGATAACAGACGGCCACGGATAAGATTGTGAAACAGTTCGCAAAGCAAGAGATTTGTTATCCGAAACTAGCTGAGCTTTCCCCAAAAAAATTAGAATGACGGCTTTTTTTACATTGCAGATTGCTATGGGTTCGTAACTCTGGTTAAGAAGTAAAACTCTTGCATTTAATGCGTTATGTTGGCGATAATTGGATTCGAATCTTTACTCCCTGGCAATGAAATTAATAATAGATACCATAATAAATATTTATCCATTCCATCGCAAGGTAATACAGTATTTCGGGCTGTTAACTTTATTTTAAAATTACTCCCCCTGCAAGCAGGAAACCATTTGAGTCATATAAGACTGCCGACTGACCCGGCGTAATAGCGCTTTTCGGTTCAAGAAATTTTACAGTGAATTTGGACTGATCCGATTCAATTACCTGTGCAGGGCTGCCTGAATCATTGTAGCGGATTTTCGCGTTCACAATTGATCCCGGCTCAAGCTTTCCTACACTAATATAGTTTACCTCACCTGCCGAAAATGTCTCGCCAAGCAAATCTTCTTTATCCCCTATTTCAATTGTGTTTGTATCGGTATTTATATCTTTTACATAAACCGGTTTGCCCATAGCCAAACCAAGCCCTTTCCGCTGCCCAACAGTGTAGAACGGGATGCCTTTGTGTTGGCCTACTTTCTCCCCTTTATAAACAATATCTCCGCCTTCGATATTTTCGATTACGGAAGGAATTCTCTCGCGAAGAAATCTTTCATAATTATTATCGGCTACGAAACAAATTTCCTGGCTGTCGGGTTTATTGGCTGTCTTAAGTCCGAATCTCTCGGCAAGTTCTCGTATTTCCGGTTTAGTGTATTTGCCCAGCGGCAATAATGTTCTGCTTAAACTTTCCTGTGTAAGTCCCCACAACGCATAAGTCTGGTCTTTACGATCGTCGGCTGATCTTTTAAGACAATAGCGGCCTGTTACTTCATTATATTCAATACTTGAATAATGGCCTGTTGCAACGCAGCGGGCGTCAAGCGAATTAGCTTTTAGTAGAAGTTCTTCCCACTTGATTTTTCGGTTACACACAACACATGGATTAGGAGTACGTCCGTTCAGGTATTCGTCTACAAAGTTATCT
>JANQLA010000183.1 GCA_028280855.1 Melioribacteraceae bacterium | reverse complement strand
TTTACGAAGCGGGAGATAAAAAAATTGTACTTGTTGACTGCGGCGTAAAGAATAATATTATCCGGGCTTTTCTCGGGCGCGACATTAGTGTGCTTCGTGTACCGCATGATTATGATTTTTCTAACGTAGACTGTGCAGGCGTTATGATATCCAACGGCCCGGGTGACCCGAAGAAATGTACGGCTACTATTGAGCATACGAAACAGGCAATGGAAAAAGGAATGCCGATACTTGGCATCTGTCTCGGAAGCCAGGTACTTGCACTTGCGGCGGGCGCCGATACATATAAATTAAAGTATGGGCACAGGAGTCATAACCAGCCTGTAAACGAAATGGGAACAAGACGATGTTACATTACATCGCAAAATCATGGTTATGCAATTGACTCTGACACATTACCGGTTGATTGGCGTGAATGGTTTGTTAATGATAATGACGGAACAAATGAAGGTATAATACATATATCAAAGCCGTTCTTCGGCGCTCAGTTTCATCCCGAAGCATCGCCCGGTCCTGATGATACGGAGTTTATTTTCGACATGTTCGTGAGAGCTTTGAAATAGCAGAGTTAATAGCACACAGATGACACAGATTTTGCTGATATCCGCAGATAAAACTGATTTATAATAAAGACTAGTGAGCATTTATAAATTAAGAAGGGTATCATGGAAGAAAAGTATTTATACAAAGAATTAACATCTGAAATAATTGCAGCATTTTATATAGTATATAACGAGTTGGGATTTGGATTTTTAGAAAAGGTTTATGAGAATGCGCTTGTTCATGAATTAAGAAAAAGAGGCTTTGATGCTGAACAACAAAAACCAATTCAGGTTATTTATAATGGAGTGAAGGTTGGTGAATACTTCGCAGATATTCTTGTTAATGATTTAGTAATTCTTGAGCTAAAAGCGGCTGAAGGTTTGTGTCATGAAAATGAACTACAGTTACTCAATTATCTTAAAGCAACTGAAAAAGAAATTGGACTATTGCTGAACTTTGGCGCTAAACCGGAAATTAAAAGAAAAATTTTTACAAATGATAAAAAGAAAATAGCACACTGATAACGCAGATAATATTTTAATAATTATCTATCAGTGAAAATCTGTCCAATCAGTGTCATCTGTGTGCCATTAAAAATAGCTTATGATAAAAAAAGGCAAACCAAAAAAAGTTTTAATTCTCGGGTCGGGTGCTTTGCAGATCGGGCAGGCCGGCGAGTTTGATTACTCGGGCAGCCAGGCAATTAAAGCGCTTAAGGAAGACGGTATCAAAACCGTTTTGATAAATCCGAACATCGCAACTATTCAAACTTCGGAACACTTAGCGGATCAAGTTTATTTCCAACCGCTTCATACAGAGTACATCGAAAAGATAATTGAAAAAGAAAAACCTGATGGCATCCTTTTGGGATTTGGCGGGCAAACAGCACTGAATGCAGGTGTCGATCTATATGATAAAGGTATTCTTCAAAAACATGACGTGAAAGTTCTGGGTACTTCAGTCGAAACGATAAAGGATACTGAAGACAGGTTCCTCTTCGGAGAAAAAGTAAATGAAGCCGGACTTAAAATTGCAGTTAGTAAAACAGTGCATAATGTTGAAGAAGCAATTGAAGCTGCCGAAGACATTGGATTCCCGGTTATGGTACGAATTGCATATGCGCTCGGTGGACTAGGGTCAGGCATAGTTGAGAACAAAGAAGAACTTACGGAAAAAGCTACACGTGCGTTTTCGTTTACCAACCAAATCTTGATTGAAGAATCACTTTACGGCTGGAAAGAAGTTGAATACGAAATCGTGCGCGACAAGTTTAACAACTGCATTACAGTTTGTAACATGGAAAATGTTGACCCGATGGGAATACATACGGGTGACAGCATTGTTGTTGCACCTGTTCAAACGCTTTCTGCACATGAAAACTTTAAGCTGCGTTCAATTGGCATAAAACTAATTCGTCATCTCGGAATTATTGGTGAATGCAACATTCAATATGCCCTATCGCCCACATCTGATGACTATCGAATTATAGAAGTAAACGCGAGGTTAAGCAGAAGCTCTGCACTGGCATCTAAAGCTACCGGCTACCCGCTGGCTTTTGTTGCTACCAAGCTTGCAATAGGATATAACTTAAATGAGATTGAAAATATAATAACGAAAGAAACTTCGTCATGCTTTGAGCCTGCACTTGATTATGTTGTTTTAAAGTTTCCCAGATGGGATTTGCAGAAGTTCGGCAAAGTGAATAAAGAGCTCGGCTCCGAAATGAAATCCGTTGGTGAAGTAATGGCAATAGGACGAAGCTTTGAAGAGGTGCTTCAAAAAGCAATAAGAATGCTTGACATTGGGATGAACGGCTTTGTGTGCAATAGCATTGAAACCGATCATTTAAACGAACAAATTGAAAAACCGACCGATAAAAGAATTTACTTCGTATCAAAGGCTTTGCAACAAGGCTTTAGTATTGATCGCATAAACGAGTTATCAAAAATTGATAAATGGTTTTTGCACAAAATGAAAAACATTGTTGATGTGCAGAACTCAATCAGTAATAAAAAGCTTTCTGAGTTGACCGAAGATGAAATTTTGTTAGCAAAACAAAAAGGTTTTTCCGATAAGCAGCTTTCCATGCTAATCAACTGCGATGAAGTTGAAATACGCAACCGCAGAAAAGAGTTAAATATCATTCCTGCCGTAAAACAGATTGATACACTTGCCGCTGAATACCCGGCACAAACAAACTACCTGTATATGACGTACAATGGATTTGAAAATGATATAACTGTTGGTGAACCCGACCAGGTTGTTGTATTGGGCGGCGGACCATACCGTATCGGCTCATCCGTTGAGTTCGATTGGTGCTGTGTTAACGCCGCTATGACTCTGGAAGATCATGGCTACAAATCCATTATGATCAATTATAACCCCGAAACTGTAAGTACCGATCACGACACATGCCATAAGTTATATTTTGAAGAAATGTCCCTGGAACGCGTGCTTGATATTTATGATATCGAAAACCCAAACGGGTTTGCCGTTTCAATGGGTGGACAGATTCCAAACAATCTTGCGATGAAACTTTATCACAACGATGTACCAATACTTGGAACGTCACCAAAGATGATAGACAACGCGGAAAGCCGAGATAAGTTTTCTGCTATTCTTGACGACCTAAAAATTGATCAGCCGGAATGGAAAGAATTAACAGATCTTGAATCAGCTAAAGAATTCTGTAAGAGAGTAACATATCCTGCACTTATACGCCCGAGCTACGTGTTAAGCGGTGCCGCAATGAGCATAGTTTTAAATGAAGAAGAACTGGAAGAATACCTGCGCAAAGCATCCGACATTAGCCAGGAACATCCAGTGGTTATAAGTAAGTTTATAACCGATGCACGCGAAATCGAAGTTGACGCTGTGGCGGACAATGGTGAGTTGTTCTGTTACGCAATTTCGGAACACGTTGAAAACGCGGGCGTACATTCCGGTGATGCCACCATTGTACTTCCACCACAAAGGACTTACCTTGAAACAATGCGACGCGTAAAACTTATTACTAAGAAAATTGCCAAAGCCCTTGAAATTACAGGGCCTTTCAACATTCAGTACATCGCAAAAGATAATGATGTAAAAGTGATAGAATGCAACTTACGAGCATCACGTAGTTTCCCGTTTGTGTCAAAAGTATTGAAGATCAACTTCATTGACATTGCCACAAAGCTGATGATCGGCGAGAAACCACCGGCTATAAGCGGCTCGTCATTCGATCTTGATTATGTAGGCGTTAAAGCGTCACAGTTTTCGTTCACACGTTTGAAAGGCTCCGATCCCGTTGTTGGCGTTGAGATGTCTTCCACAGGGGAAGTAGCTTGCCTTGGTGATGATTTCAACGAAGCGTTTTTAAAGAGCACACTTTCAACCGGCTTCAGGCTTCCGAAAAAAGGGATTCTACTTTCAACAGGTACCTTAAAAGAAAAAGCAACCGTTATTGAAGAACTGCGCCTGCTTAGTAAAACAGGAATTAAGTTTTATGGCACTAAAGGTACTGCCGATTTCTATACCGAAAACGGCATTGAAGTTGAGCCGCTTGAAAGACCCCACAAGAATGAAAAGGTGAATACTTTACAACATTTGACCGACAGCAAAGTTGATCTCGTTATAAATATTCCAAAAACAACTGAGCGTGTTGAACTGGACAGTGACTATACACTTAGGCGAAAAGCGATTGATTTAAATATTCCGCTCATTACAAACATTCAAATTGCCAAAAGATTTATCCGCGCAGTGCTTCAGAATATGGAAGAGGAAATGAGCATAAGAAGTTGGGCTGAGTATAATTAGTTTAATCGCAATCGGATAAGCCCAGGTTTGCCATCAGTTTATTGTGCGATTCATTCGACAACTCAGCATTATACATTTTATAAAATTGTATCGTATTATCAACCGATTTAAAGTAATGTGTGCAGTTCCGGCAATTGCTTAGGTGTTCACGAATCGCAACACATTTAGGGGAATCAAGATCTTCGCCGAGGCTGTCACAAATGTGATGCATAACTTCTTTACAGTTCGTTTTATGCTTTTCCATCTTGCAGCACCTTATTTAGTTCGTTCCTTAAAAACGCCCGTGCGCGATGCAGCCTTGATTTTACTGCGGGAACCGATAGTTCTACAATTTTACCGGTTTCTTCAGTCGATAGGCCTTCAACATCACGTAGTAAAAAAACAATTTTATAATCAGCAGGTAACTGTTGAATCGCACGATCAAGCAATTCCTTCAATTCATTGTTCTCAGCAATCTGATCCGGGGTAACTTTCCATTCGGCAAATTCTGTTTCGTCAAAATATGTTTCTTCGTTATCAATGCTGTCGGTAAGTTTACTTTTGTTTGATCTTGCCTGCATCAAACAATGATTCGAAACAATAGTGTAAAGCCATGTTGAAAGTTTCGACTTACCCGAAAACTGTTTTAGCGATTTCACCATGCTTATAAAAGTTTCCTGCATAGCGTGTTCGGCTCTGTCCTTGTTCCTGCAAACTTTGAACGCAAAGTTGTAAATCGTTTGCTCGTAATTCTTAACAAGCTGTGCAAGCGATTTTCTATCGCCCTGTTTTGCTTGTTCTATCAATAATTTTTCTTCCAAACCGTAAGATGCCTTTCATTAAAAAAAGATTCGTAATTTACTTTTCGTCGAGAGATTTCCACATATACCAGCTTGCAACAGATTCGTACGGATGCCAGTTAAACTTCTTCGCTATTCTTTGAATAGTTTTTTCATCCGGGAGTTTTTTAAGCCCGTAATTTAACTGAACACCTTTCTTAATTCCCAGGTCTCCAACCGGAAGTACATCAGGTCGTCCCAGAGTAAACATTAAAAACATGTGGACAGTCCAGGTTCCAATACCTTTTACTTGTGTTAAATGCTCAATTATCTCTTCATTTGTTTTGTTGTTTATTCCCCTGAATGAAATTACTTTTGCCGTAACCTTCTCGGCAAGATCAATTATATATTTCGCTTTTGCATTCGATAAACCAAGCGACCTGAGTGTACTAAAGGGAACAGATAAAACATTTTCAGGAGTAATTTTATTATTCAAATGAGTTTTAAATTTCTTTATTATTGCATTAGCGGAAGCTCCCGATAGTTGTTGCGACATTATAGAAATAACTAATTCGTTGAAGTATTTCCGCTTAGGTTGTAACTTGCAATAACCATACTTTTTTATTATTATTTCAAGTTGCGGGTCATGCTTGGATAAATGTCTACATGCTTTCTTTAACTCGTTAGTAGTCATAAGATGATATATAGATTATGGAAAATCAGATTTTAATAGCCCTCAAAAATAACAAGTTGCTTAAAAACATCCTATTCGATGATCTAAATGTATCCGGAATTAAAGGCGAGTTACTTACTATTAGTGAAGGCGAGATATTATTCAGGGAAGGTAATGACTCGGAATTTCTATACCTTGTGGTAAGCGGTGAAATTAATGTATTGCGCAAACAACAAGGCTCTAAAGCTGCCTCACTTATTTTTAACGATCACGATTTTTTGGGCTGTGAAGAATTTATAGAGAACTCCAAGCGACAAGCTACAGCCGTTGCATTGCGCGATTCTTATATTATTGCTTTAACGAAAAGTGAAGTAGATAATTTAATTGATCAAAATGATGAAATACTTCATAACATTTATGAATCTATTAATGTGAACGAACAAAATTCTTTGGATAGTAATCAGGATATTGACTCCGTCAGTACTGTTGATTTTACTTCCTCGAAAATTGAAGACAAACCTGCTGAAACGAGTTTTGCTGCGAAAGTTTTTCATTCGGATGCTGTTGAGCATTCGAAATACGAATCCGTTCCCGACAAAAGTATTAATCCGGAAGGGGGCCAACACGAAGAAAAAGATACTCAATCAGAAGAGGGTGAGCTAAAAAGAGAAGAACATGAGGATACTGATTTTACCACCTCATCGTTTAGCATTCCATCTTCTGAAATCAGCGCCGATGATCTTAGTGAAGATTCATTTGAAAATAAAGAGTTACCGCAAGAGACTGGTGAAGAAGAATTAGCTAATAAAACTGCAGAAACGATTGAACCGCCGACCTCCGAATTTATTTCTTCCGAAGATCAATTGTCACAAGAACTTGAAGAACAATTAAAAGAATCAATTGCTCAACACGATGATCCTATTAAATCCGAAATAGAAGAAGAGACAAAAGAACTCCTTGACTCCTATGATAGTGAAATGAATCAGTCCCAACAAGATAGTGTTTCCGCTTCCGCAATTAAACACGAAATACCTGAACAAATAGACGAAACAATTCAACACGAAAATAATGTTGTTGATGAATTTGATAAACATGATCATTCTGTTGAGAAGATAGAGCAAGAGATTGTTACCGATGAGCAGAAAGATGAAATCGTGATCCCTGAAACCGAATCAACCCCTGATTCAAAGTCAGATGATACAACAACTTCGGAAATAATGGATGAAGAAAATGCTTTTGAGCTGAAGGAAGAAACTATAAAAGCAGATGAAGTCGCCGATGATCTAAAATACGAAGAAACAGGTGCTGACACACTGCTCACTCAAAGTGATGAGACCGATGAAGAACAATTGACCGATCAAACTTATCATGAATCCGGGCAGACCGAGTCACTTGAAACAACAACAGATATTACTACTGATTCTGAAGCTGCCGCACAGCATATTAATGAGGAGGAACTTGCGTCCACAAGTACGATAAATTTTATTCCCAACGAATCCCAATTTGCAGGCTATACCGGAGAACAGGAAAAAGCAACCGAAGATATTCCCGACCAGGATTTGACCGGCGAGCAGACCGAAAGAACTTTATCGCATCAAGAACAATTTACAGATGCTAGTGCAGATGAAAATAAAATACCTGAATCCGTTGATGACGTACCGCCTACTAATCAACAATTACCCGCTGATCAAGTCGATGAATCTTCGGGTGATCCTTCGGAAAGTATTGAAGAAAAGTTAAGCGATTCCGAGAAGACAGCACAGGATATGTTTGTTAGTAAGTTAGGTACAAGTGTAAAGAGCGAGGACTTTGAAGCATCCGATAATGAAATAACGGATGATGTATTTAAAAATTACGATGACCAACAGTCGCTTGACCCCCTTATCCCTTCGTCATATAAACTCAATTTTCGGCAGAAGGATAATGATTCAGTTAGTAACACAGAAGATTCGGAAAAACTCTCGGATGAAAAGCTAAATGAATTCTCAGAACAATCAGAACCGGAGCCGTCAATTAGTGATGATGATTTTAATTTCGATGAACGCTTTGGTAAAATTGATCCGTTTTACGATGCAGAACTTGACGGCGTGAAAACAGACGAGACCCTAACCGAAGAACCGGAAGATAAAGAAAAAATTGAGGATCAGCCGACCGAAGACAAGGAAGTGACCGGCGTTACAAAAGAGGAACCTGCGCCTTTTATTTCACCCGCTTTACCGGTAGATATTCCATCAGCTGGTCTTGTTTCTGATGAACCGCGGTCAGAGGTTGATTCACAGGAAGAGATTGAGCCTGAACCTGAAGAAGCCGAAGATGAAAGTATTATTGAAGAACAGGCAGCAGTTGAAGAAACAATAGCCGTCGAAGAATTAGCCAAAGAGAAATGTGAGCAGACTGTTGAACTGCTTCAAAAAATTAACAAAGCCGCCGAACAGGTTAATTCGAACATAAAGATTGACGAAGTTCTAAAGAACATTGTTAATGCAGCAGTGGAACTGACTAATGCAGACCGTGGCACTTTGTATATCGTTGATAAAGATAAGAACGAACTTTGGTCTAAGGTTGCAATGGGAAGCGAATTTAAGGAGATAAAATTGAACATCGGAGAAGGAATTGCCGGGTGGGTCGCACAAAACGGTAATACTATAAATCTCGATAAAGTTCAGGATGATCCCAGGTTCAACGTTTCGTTCGATAAGTTGAGCGGTTACACTACCAAAACAATGCTGTGCTTCCCCATTAAAGACAGGCAGGCGGAAGTGGTTGGCGTGCTTCAATTGTTGAACAGTAAAAACGGTATTTTTTCAAAACTTGACGAGGAGTTCCTCGAATCGTTGTCCATTCATGCTGCAATGGCTTTGCAGAATGCGGGGCTTGTAGAAAAATTGCTTACATCTGAACGAGTCTCTTCTTTGGGCAAGATGGCTAATTTCCTTATACAGGATATTAAGAAACCGGTAATGGTTAGTAAACGTTACGCCGAGCATTTAAAGTCGAAATCGCTCGAACCTGATATATCGCGTGTGATTGACATGCTGCTGGATCAGCTAAATCATATAGCTGATTTGGTTCAGTCTACGTCCAGCTATTCCGAAGGGCAAATTGTACTGCGCAGCATTATAACAAATCTTAATGAAACCATTGATGATTACATTTCGCGGCTAGACTCATTTTTAAGGGCTGCCAATTGTCAAATCAATAAAGAGTATGATAATGAAACGAGCGTAAAAATTTCCGAAAAGCAATTTTACCAGGCGTATCAAAGTATAATTAAGAATGCTTGCCAGGCAATGCCTGAAGGCTGTAATATCTATATTACCACGCAAAAAATTGAAGACAGAGTTCTAATCAAAATTAAAGATCAGGGATTAGGAATCCCCGACAGTTTGCACGACAAGATTTTCGAACCGTTTATGACACACGGTAAAAAGGATGCAACCGGCTTGGGGTTATCAATAGCAAAAAAAATAATCGAAGAACACGGCGGCAAAGTAAGCCTAAGCAGCATTGTCGGTGAAGGTGCAACGTTCGTGATTGATTTACCAATAGTCTATGCAGTTTAACTTCAACAGCTTTTCACTTTTTTAATGATTCCCCCGTTGATAACTATACTAGGGCCTACAGCAATAGGCAAAACCAGGTTTGCGGTTAAACTAGCCGCAAAGTATAGCGGTGAAATAATTTCTGCCGACAGCCGACAGGTTTACAAGTATATGGATATTGGGACGGGTAAAGACCTCAATGAATATGTGTACCGCGATTTAAAGATACCGTGTCATCTAATCGACATTTTACATCCTTCCGAAGAATACAATTTATATTCTTTCCAGGCGGATGTGGAAAAAAGCTTTAATGAAATTACAATGCGTAACAACCTGCCGTTTCTCGTAGGCGGCACCGGGATGTACTTAAGTTCGATAATTCAGAATTACAAGCTTTCGGAAAAAGTAAATGAAACGCAGCGGATCAATGAATTAGATAGACTGCATCACGGCTCGTTGAAAAAAATTTTACTGAAGCTCAAGCCTTGGCAGCACAATATTACCGATTTAGAAGACAAAGAAAGAACAATAAAAGGCATACTTGTGGCAGAATCGAGTAGTGATGCAATTCCACTTCGCGCCAAACGTCACCTGGTTATAGGAATAATGCTACAGCGTGAAGAAATTAGAGAAAGAATAACAGTTCGACTAAAAGACCGGCTGAAAAACGGTATGATAGAGGAGGCTGAAAAACTTGTTGATGAAGGCATAAGCTACGACAGGCTTAAATTATTCGGTCTCGAATATAAATATTTAGCTTTGTATTTAATCGGTGAACTAAACTATAACGATATGTTTCAAAAATTAAACAGCGCAATACACGGCTTCGCGAAAAGACAAATGACTTGGTTTCGAAAGATGGAACGCGAAGGCGTGAAAATTAATTGGATGGCACCAAGCGATATTGAAGCCGCTGAAAAGTGTATCGATAAATTTTTACTTGATCAATGAAGTTACCTCTAAACGTTGAAAAATATTTCAAGAAGTTTGGCTCCGATAAATGGCAAGTCAATTCAGTCAGCAGCAAAAAGTATGATAATATTATTGTGATACCTGCATTGGGTGAGCTTGCAAATATCGGGAGAACGATCTCATCACTCAATAACACAGGCTCAAAATATTTTGATCGGTCTCTTGTGTTATTGGTTGTAAATAATACCGCTAATGTAAACCAATCAATCAGAAATGATAACGAGCTGACGATTGAATATTTGAAGCAGCGTTCGTATCAATCTAGACAGAGATCAAGCGAATTGCAAATTGCATACGTTGATGCATCAACGCCTGGTAATGAGCTCGATAACAAAAACGGAGGAGTAGGGCTAGCCAGGAAAATCGGTATGGACTTAGCACTAACCCTCTTCGACTACGGTAGTAGCCGAAAAAAACTAATTATTTGCTGCGACGCTGACTGCGAAGTCTCTTCAAATTATCTTTCGACAATTGTAGAGTTTTTCAATGACAACAACGTGAATGCCGGCTACGTAAAGTTTGAGCACCCTATTGAAGATACTGGTGATGAAAGATTTGCAATTGTATGCTATGAAATATTTTTGCATTACTACGTGTTAGCGCTTAATTACGCAGACTCGCCTTATGCAATACACTCAATCGGCTCAACAATGGTGTGCGATCATGAAGCTTACATCAACGTACAGGGCATGAATAAACGAAAGGCAGCGGAAGACTTTTACTTTATGGAAAAGCTTGCAAAGAACTATAAAGTTTCTCCAATACGTGATGCAGTTGTTTACCCTTCGGGGAGAAAGTCCTGGCGCGTTCCGTTTGGTACGGGTCAAAGGATAAATCGTTTCATTTCAAAAACAACGGATGAATATCAACTGTACTCACCGGAATCATTCGAGCTATTGAAGCAATGGAATAAATTTTACTACGACCCAGCCAATATTGAAGCAGGTATTCTACTTCGGTTTGCCAACGATACTGATGAATATTTAACGAAATTTCTTGAAGTGAATAACTTCAAGGAAAACTTTGTTAATATTATTAACAATTCGAAATCGGAGATACAAGTGTTTCAGCAAAAACGCAGGTGGTTCGACGGTTTTAAGACTCTGAAACTTATTCATTGGCTACGCGATAACAAACATCCGAACATAAACATGTTCGATGCGCTGGATGATATCTTCAATAAAATAAATGTTGACAGGCCGGTAATGCGACCTAAAGGAAAAACACCATCATTAAATGACCAAATTAAATACCTGGAGCTACTACGGAATTTGACATAGCCTTGTCTTTAGTTTTTCAGAAGCTACTTTCCTATATTTACAGTTCGCAAAAATGAGGTATAAGTGGATTTCGTTGAAAAACTTAAAGAAATAAAAGAAAAATATGATGAGATAAATAAGCAGCTCTCAGACCCGGCAATAGTATCTGATCAGTCAAAGTTAATTAAACTAAGTAAAGAAAGAAGCGATTTACAGGAAATAGTCGAAACATACGAAAGGTATTCGACTATCCAATCCAATATCGAAGGTAACCAGGAAATAATAGGTACATCAGATGATAAAGACCTGGTTGACCTCGCAGAGATGGAACTGGAAGAACTCTTTACTGAAAAAGCAGATCTTGAAGATAAAGTAAAATTGCTATTAATTCCAAAAGATCCCGATGACGACAAAGATGTAATATTGGAAGTTAGAGCAGGAACAGGCGGTGAAGAAGCCGGATTGTTTGCAGGCGATCTGTACCGTATGTATTTGCGTTTCGCCGAATTGAAAGGTTGGAAGGCCGAATTGATTGACATTAACGAGGCTTCGATGGGCGGGTTGAAAGAAGCCGTTTTGGGACTGCGAGGCACAAATGTATATGGTGATCTTAAGTTCGAAAGCGGCGTTCATCGTGTTCAGCGAGTTCCGGCTACCGAGGCCAGCGGCCGGGTGCATACTTCAGCGGCGTCCGTTGTTGTGCTGCCCGAAGTTGAAGACGTGGAAGTAGAAGTTGATCCGAATGAATTGCGAATAGACGTTTACAGAAGTGGCGGCGCAGGCGGGCAGAACGTTAACAAAGTAGAAACAGCCATTCGTATAACACATATTCCCACTGGAATCGTTGTTCAGTGCCAAGACGAAAGATCGCAGCTTAAAAACAGGCAGAAAGCAATGAAGGTGCTTAAGTCCAGGTTGTATGATATTAAAATGCAGGAACAGAACAGTGATCTTGCAGCACAGCGTAAATCAATGGTAAAAAGCGGCGACAGAAGCGATAAGATTCGAACGTATAATTTTCCGCAAAATCGCGTTACAGACCATCGCATCGGGGTAACGCTTTATAACCTGTCGAATATTATTGAAGGCGAACTCTTCGAGTTAATTGAAAAATTGAAGATCGCAGATAGAACAGAGAAACTTAAAGCCGGTTAGTCGTCATCTTCCTTAAAGTTCTCCAGAAATTTTATTAAAAATACTAGAATAAAACCGACTGCGGAAAGTAACGCATCATTAAGATCTATGCTAAAATCTTCGTAAGTACCAATCCAATAACTTACTATTTTTGTAACAAGCAAAATCGAAAAGAATGCCATAAACCCAAATATTCCTAATTTGATTGGGTTCAGGACATAGTTCTTTAACGCATTGTTAGCATGCTTTAACCCCGTCGAACTTTTTGCAGCATCAAAAGCAACATTCTTCATTGCTTCTTCTCCATAATTTTAGAAAAGTAAATATTAAGCAAACTATTTTTGCCTAATTATTTTCCTGGGTAT
>JANQLA010000168.1 GCA_028280855.1 Melioribacteraceae bacterium | reverse complement strand
TGTTCGAATACCCGGGCCATCGGGACGATATGGAATCGCGCGATATACTTAACTACGTAAAGCGCTGTGTTGCAGAGCCCGGCGATACAATTGAAATTAGAAACAAGGTAATTTTTATAAACGGTGAAGAAGCCAGGATACCACCTAACGTTCAGTATAAACAAGGTGTAACTCCCAAAGGCATTGCCAATCCGCGAATTTTTCCTAAAGGCGCATCCTGGAATGAAGATAATTACGGACCATATGTAATTCCAAAAACCGGCGACGTAATTGAATTAACAACCGAAAATGTTGAATGGTGGAGAACGATAATTGATCGCGAACATGAGAAACGAGTTGTTGGGGTTTCGCAAGGCAAAGTTACTATTGATGGTGAACAGGTTGACTCATATACTCTCAAAAAAGATTACTACTTCATGGTTGGGGATAACAGGGATAACAGCGAAGACAGCCGTTTCTGGGGACTTGTACCGCGTGATTTAATAATTGGCGAAGCCTTGATGATTTACTGGTCATGGAACCCAAGCATCCCGTTTTCTGATTTCTTTAACCTGCTCGGGTCGGTTCGAATTGGCAGAATAGCAAAGTTGGTTCATTGAAAATTACATTTATAATGCTAATTTTTATTTATAAGTTTATTGGAAAAACCTGACGGCAATTATGAAAAAATTCGTTCTTCTTTTATTCGTTTGTACTATTTCATTATCAACTCTGGCAAAAGAAAAATACCTGGTTTATTTTAAAGACAAACCGCACGAAAGTGTTTCATCGTTAAAAAAATCTTCTCAACAATATGAGGAAGTAATCCAATCGCTATCGCCCAGATCAATTGAAAGAAGACTAAAAGTAATTGGCAAGGATATATTATTGGAAAGCGACCTCCCGATAAACGAATTGTATGTTGAACAGCTTATAAATTTAGGCGCCGAAATAGTATGGAAACTGAAATGGTTTAACGCAGTGTCATGTTACCTGGATGAATACCAGCTTCAGCAGGTTGCAGATTTTGATTTTGTAGATAGAGTAGAACCTGTAGCAAAGATGCGATATAAAAGACATTCTGATGAATACGAAGACAAAACAACTTTGCAAAGAACACAATCGACATTATTGGATTACGGACCTTCCTTCTCGCAAATGGAACTGTCGGACGTACCAATTTTGCATGACCATAACATCAACGGTGCAAATGTAATTGTCGGTCTTTTGGATTCGGGCTTTAAAACGGACGAGCATGAAGCATTCGAAAACACTAAAATTCTGGCAACACGAGATTTTGTTTTTGGTGATAATGACGTCGGTAACGATGGCGATGCCAGCCACGGTACAAGGGTCTTAAGTCTTGTTGGCGGATTTAAAGAAGGACAGTTGGTTAGTCCTGCTTTCGGAAGCGAATTTATTTTATCGAAGACTGAAGATATCTTCCAGGAAGTCAACGCCGAAGAAGACAACTATGCTGCAGCAGTTGAATGGATGGAAAGTTTAGGTGCAGATGTTATGTCCTCATCTTTAGGATATAACGAGTTCGACTCCGGACAAAGGTCTTATACCTATGCAGAAATGGATGGTAAGACTACATTGGTAACTCGCGCATATGAAGCGGCATTCGACCGGGGAATTGTTACGGTAACGTCTGCAGGTAACGAAGGAAATAATTCGTGGCAACATATTACTGCGCCGGGCGACGGTGAAAATGTAATTACCGTTGGATCAGTGAATTTGAATAATGAGTTGGTTGGGTCTAGCTCAAGGGGACCAACCTCGGATGGAAGAATTAAGCCGGAGCTGCTTGCTCGTGGAGCTAATAATTACAAAGCTACGATTATAAATAACAGTTATGAATCTAGTTCGGGCGGAACTTCTTTTTCTGCACCTATAGTTGCAGGTATTGCAGCGCAGCTATTATCCGTATTTCCGCATCTTACCAATACACAGGTTCGGCAAATGCTTGTAGCTTCGGGTGATAACGTTGATGAACCAAATAACGACAGGGGGTACGGACTGTTGTCTGCTCGAAAGGCAATTGAGTATCCCAACTTACAGATTACCGATACGGAAACAATTCTTCACAAAGTTTTTTTGCCATTGTCCGAAGTAAACACCCAGGAAGTTTTTGTTCACCTTTTGAGAGATGGCTCTGATGCTGTAGAAATTTATCAAATGGTGTATGACGATTCCCTGGCTTTTTCTTTTACTTTGCCTACGTCATTATTAAATGATGGTCTGGAAATTAATTTTGAATATAAGGATGCCGAAGGAAATTTAATTCGAATTCCTTCCGATTTTTCTAAGTCATACTTCTATGAAAGTGGAAGCAATAATCATCTCATCGTTAAAACAAATTCAACTCCGCCGCCAGTTGTACCTGATGATTTCAGTGTCTCGCAAAACTATCCGAACCCGTTCAATCCCTCTACGCGTATTGAATTTGAGATTGCTAAAAGGTCGAATGTTAGAATAACTGTGTACGATATGCTCGGACGCAGGGTAAAAGAATTGCTTAACGAAGAACGTGATGCAGGTTTTTATAATGACGTGGTTTGGAATGCCACTAATAATCATGGCAGAATAGTTTCGAGCGGAGCTTATTTCTATGTCTTTAAGGCCGGGAACAGCGTTGATGCGAAAAAAATGGTTTATTTGAGGTAGTACATTTTTTATGTCAAAGATCTTATACCCGCTCCAGGAAAAGTATCTCAGTTCATTTTGCGAAGAACATGATAAATTAATGAAGTCGATGCAGGACTTCGCACTTGTAAATAATGTACCGATACTCAATAAACATGCCGCGCAGTTTATAGAACAGCTTATTCTAATTAAGAGGCCGAAAAGAGTTTTGGAACTAGGCACCGCAATTGCTTATACCGCAATTCGAATTGCAAGATTACTCAATAATAACTCGCTTATTGATACAATTGAAAAGAGTAAAGACAATGTAAAAATTGCAGGACGATATATTTCGAATTCAGGGGTTGCTTCAAAAATTAATTTACTTTTTGGCGAAGCGGGAGACCTTCTTACCGGACTGAATTACAAATACGATATAATTTTTTTAGATGCCGATAAAGAAGACTATTCTAATTTATTTTCTTTATCACTTCCGCTACTGCGTAAAAACGGAATTTACATTATAGATAATTTACTGTGGCAAGGATATGCTGCGGCGTCTCGTGTTCCAAAGAAATTTAAATCATCTACTAAGCATATAAGGGAGTTTAATAAAATATTTACGACAACAGAGTCATTGCAAACAGCTATCTACCCAATAGGGGATGGGTTGGGTATTGGTATTAAAGAATAGGAGCTGCTGCAAATACTTTTTACAGCAGCATTAATTTTTCATTTCATTTGACTTTGTTTAAGTGTCTCCGAATATTTCTGCGCCACTTCGTGTACTGATTTACTTGATATGAGATTATAAATCCGGTTTCTAAGTTCCGCCCATTCTTCGTGCAGCGGACAAGGGTTTTCATCAGAACATTCTTTTAACCCTGTTACACATTTTAAATTGATTACCGGGCCTTCAACCCTTTCAACGATTTCAAGTATTGAACTTCTCTTTGCAAGTTCAGTAATTTTGAACCCGCCTCCACGTCCTTTAAATGAGTCAACGTATCCATATTTCGCCATACGTTGTAAAATCTTAGCTAAATAATGAGCCGGAATTTCTTCGCTTTTCGCGATTTC
>JANQLA010000150.1 GCA_028280855.1 Melioribacteraceae bacterium | reverse complement strand
ATGTACTATGTATGAAATGATCTTTGGTAAACCGCCCTTCTACTCGGAGACCGAGTACGATATTATGGACGGTCATTTAAATAAAGATTACCAAAAACTCTCCGAACTAATGCCGGGAATTCCACCTACGATAAATGAAGTAGCAAATATTTGTTTAATGAAAAATCCTACCGAACGATATCAATATTGCGAACATATTCTTCAAAAATTTCATGAACTAGATGAATATATGAAGGATGTAAAGTCTAATTACTTCATTAGAACAAAAAAGGATCCTAAGAAGACTAAGATGTTTTCAATTTTTGCTACGTCAGGCTTGGTTGTAGTTTTAGCAGCCCTTTTTTATTTCGTATATGTACAAGTTGGCGAATTACTGCAGAGTGATCTTGTGGAGAAATTCCGGGAGTATAGTTTTGACTCAATGTTAGGTACAGATAATGAAGGGGTTATTACACAAGATTTTGTTTCGCTTAGCAAAGGAACTAAACGTAACCTGAATTCTCTTGCTTTGGTAACCGATAGTTTTGCAATAGCAGTCGGCGATTCGGGAACAATTATCAGGACAAACGACAATGCAGCCACTTGGGAGACGGTAGAATTCGGAGAAGCTGTTACTCTAAATGATATTCTTACATTTGAAAACGGAAACGGATTCATTGTAGGAAACAATTCAACTATTATTAAAAGTAATAACTTTTTTGATACTTTTGAATTGCTAACGCTTTCGCAGAAATTTAATTTAATATCCGTTGAATTTATTGACGGATATACAGGGTTTATTGTTGGTGGCAGCGGACTAATTTTAAGAAGCACAGACTCGGGTGAGACGTGGAGTAGTTTGAGGCCAAATACCGAAGAAACACTATTCGACATTCACTTTCTCAATGGATCTGTTGGATTTGCCGTTGGCTGGAACGGAACGATTCTGAAGACGGATGATGCCGGTTTAACGTGGGTAAAACAATCCGTCGGGACGAATAAGTATTTGAGGGCAATTGATTTCTGGGAAGACAGAATTGGATTAATCTGTGGGGGCGCTGGTACAATTTTGAGAACTTCAAATACCGGTGATAATTGGGAAGTAACTGAAATTGGCGGCTTAGTAGGATTCAACGATGTAAAATTTTTGAACGAAAATACAGCTTTGGTTATAGGCAACAAGGGAACAATTATGGTTTCAAAAGACGGTGGAGAGAGTTGGAAGAAGTTGGCAAATTCTAATTACGCAAATCTTAGTAAAATCAACATATCACCTTTGGGGGATATTAATATTGCCGGTATAAACGGAACCATTTTACAAATAGAAGCAAAAAGTAAGGATTGAATATTTGGACAAATTTGTTATTAACGGTGGACGTCCTCTAAACGGAAGGGTGGAAGTAGGAGGGGCTAAAAACGCCGCTCTTGCAATTATGCCGGCGTGTTTGTTGAATTCAGGGGTAAACAAGTTAAGTAATGTCCCTGAGGTGAATGATATATTTACGATGATAAAACTTTTTAAGCAACTTGGCGTTGATGGCCAATACGACTACGATAACGGAAACTTGCTTCTTGATACTTCGCATATTTCCCGCTTCGAAGCCCCGTACGAACATGTGAAAAAAATGCGTGCTTCGGTTTACGTTTTAGGCCCGTTGCTTGCGCGTTTCGGGAAAGCAAAAGTATCACTACCTGGGGGATGCGCATGGGGCCCACGCCCAATCAATCTTCACCTTGAAGCAATGAAAAAAATGGGAGCATCAATTGATATAGAAGGTGGGTATATAGTTGCGAATACAAGCAAATTAAAAGGAGCACGAATTCATTTTGATGTATCCAGTGTGGGAGCAACAGGAAATGCATTAATGGCTGCAACCCTTGCCGATGGCGAAACTAAAATTTCGAACGCAGCTATTGAGCCGGAAATTACTTCCCTTGCCCAATTCTTAGTTAATATGGGAGCATGTATAGAAGGTGTTGGGACAAGCACTATACATATACAAGGGAAAAACGAACTTAATACCGCATTTGCCAGAGTTATCCCCGATAGAATTGAAGCAGGTACCCTTCTAATTGCCGGTGCAATTACAAAAGGCAAAGTTGAGTTAGTTTACGGAGCTGAAAACCATATAGACTCGGTGGTATCAAAACTTGAGGACTCAGGACTTAATTTATTCTATAATAATGATTTAATTTCATTTGATGCAAATGATTATGAAGCTCAGAGTATAGATGTTTCCACTTCAATATACCCTGGCTTTCCAACGGATATGCAGGCTCAGTGGACTGCTTTGATGACCTTAGCTGATTCTACAGCGACTGTAACAGATTCAATTTATATTGACAGGTTTAAACATGTGCCTGAACTTAACCGGCTCGGAGCAAATATTGAAACAAATCGTAATAGCGCAGTAATACGGGGTGTTAAAAAGTTAACCGGAGCAAAAGTAATGTCTACTGATTTACGTGCAAGCGCTTCGCTGGTTCTGGCAGGATTAGCCGCCGAAGGAACCACAGAAGTGCTCCGCATTTATCACCTCGACCGCGGTTACCAGAGGATCGAAGAAAAACTTAAAAAACTGGGCGCCGAGATTGAAAGAGTACCAACCAAAGAATTTTAGCAAGTGGCTTTTCTACAGAAAATAGCAATCGAAAATTTTATTTATATTTTGATCCTTTCAATCGCATCTGTATTGATGTGTGTTGTTCCGCTTACAAATGTTACGGGCTACGAATTTTCTGCGGTTATCTCGATTCTTGGTTCGTTTTTAACCGGTTTGAAGGTTATCGGGTATAAGAAAAAGTTGTCTTCCCTTTACACACTTAGCGATTTACTAAAAAGTGATTCCGGATTCTTTACAGTTTTTTTTGTAATTCCGTTAGTAATCTCAGTTACAAATACGCTCCTTTTTCAAATTTGTCCGCCATATGATGGAATATTATTCTACGTCGTTTTTGTGCTTCCGGCAATGTTAGTAGGAGTATCATTGGGAGCAGCGGTTTTAAACTCTTTTAATAAATTTAATACACTAATTTATATTCTTTTGTACTTGCTGATTTTGTTGCTTTCGCTTATTGAAATTTACTTCAGACCGCAGATTTATCTTTATCACTCAATTTTTACATTTTTTCCCGGAACAATGTATGACGATTTAATTGAGGTGGATTCAAAACTTTTTCTTTTCAGATGTTTTTCTTTGCTCCCGTTTTTAATTGTACTTTTGTATACGTTAAATCTCAAGAACCATTCTGTTCGAATTAAGTTATTGCCCGTAGTAGGATTATTGATTCTTTACTCAATTTATTTTTTACTTAAACCTCAACTTGGGTTTTCTACAACTGAAAATGTTCTTAAGAAAAAACTTATCGGACAAGCCGTAACTCCTAATTTTATAATTAATTATCCAGCATCAATAAGTGAAGATCAAGTAAATAATCTGATTTTGCATCATGAATTTTATTTTAAAAAACTAACTGAGCAAACTGCTATCGATTATGAAAATAAAATTCAGTCCTTTGTTTTTCAAAGCCGTGAACAGAAGCGCAAACTATTTGGTGCTGGTAACGCAGATGTTGCGAAACCATGGCTTAACCAAATTTACACTCAATATGAAAGTTTTAATACTTCTCTTAAACACGAGATGAGCCACATTTTTGCATCAAAGGTTGGGAGTACGATTTTTAAGGTTGCAGATAATTTAAACCCTTCGATGATAGAAGGGTATGCAATGGCAGTCGAAAATAATTATTCGGGCTACGATATACATTTTCTTGCAAAGGTTGCGAAGTCTGCGGGGTATCAATTTCCAATACCTGACCTATTTGAAGGTTTCAACTTCTTGGGCGGAACCTCTTCTATTTCATATATTTATGCCGGCTCATTTATTAAATTTATAGCTGATGAGTATGGTATTGATAAAGTTAATTTGCTTTATTCGGATTTGAATTTTAGGCATCATCTAAATAGAGAACTGGACGAATTATCGGTTGAATACAATGATTTTCTTGATGATCTAACTTATCAACCCGATAGCTCAAAAGCACAATTATTCTTCGGTCGTCAATCATTATTCAAACGGAACTGCCCGAGAGTTACTGCTCAAAAAATCAAGGATGCGTGGGAGCATTACAGTGACTCAGAATATCAATCGGCTTTTGAAATATTTGATAAAACTTACAAGTATTCAGCGAGCTATTCCGCTTTGATCGGGAGCATACAATCATTAAGAATACTGAAGCAGTTTGATAATGCAATCAATCTGTTAAATAACGAAATAATTAATTTCCAAAATAGCGGTTACTACTTCAACTTATTATTCAGATTGGGTGAATTGTACGGACTAAATAAAATGTTCGAAAAAGCCGACAGCGTTTATTCACTTCTGTATTCGGTGAAACCAAATGAAGTATTCGGAAACGCGGTAAAATCACGCAAAATTCTGATGAAGAAGTCAAAACAAGTTTATTCCGATTACCTGTCAGCCGAGCGGGTTGAGAGGTTCCACGTACTTACCGGGCTTATTAACAAGTCTAACTACGAAGTTTTGCTACCGATTATTTTGGAGTTAGCCAAGCGATTGGAAATTAGCGAATCAAGCATCAACCGGATTTTATCCAAAATCGGAATCAGTAAAAGATTAGCTAATTATTACTTTTACAATGAGCTATCCAATTGGTACCTTGAGGCAAATGAGTGGAAGGTAGCAAAGTTCTATGCCCAGCTTGCATCAGTTGTTGCAGAAAAGTATCATTCGCCAATTGCAGATGAAAATTTAGAAAAATGCGAATGGATCAGTAATTTTGCAGATTCAATTTTAACGAATGTAAAATTTAATTAGATCGCATTTTGGTTGAAGATAAAATACATAGCTTTTTGGCTTCGAACGTTAACATTACCGATGCATCAGACGTTGCGACAGAGCTGAACATAAAACTTTTTATTGTCGGTGGCCTGGTTCGCGATCTAATAATCGGACGTGAGTCGCGTGAAATTGATTTCCTTGTTATTGGTGATGGAATATCGTTTGCGAATGCGTATGCGGCAAAGTTGGGTGTAAAAAATGTCAATGTGTATAAAACCTACGGCACTTCGCATTTCAGAATAGGTAAATTCAATTATGAATTTGTTGGTGCGCGCAAGGAATCATATTCAAGGGATTCTCGTAACCCTGTCATTGAAGTAGGTACTTTTGAGGATGATATAGCCCGTCGCGACTTTACAATCAACACACTGGCAGTATCCTTAAATAAAGAAGATTATGGTGAGCTCATTGATACATATAAAGGTTTAGCGGACATTAGCGGTAAGCTAATTAGAACACCGTTGGATCCTTTTATTACTTTTGAGGACGACCCGCTTAGAATAATGCGAGCAATCAGGTTTGCATCGCAATTGAATTTTAAAATCGCCGAAAGAGTTTTTAAAGCTATTTCGAAAAAAGCAGAACGGTTGAAGATAATAACCCAGGAGCGAATAACCGATGAGTTCCTAAAAATCATGGCGTCGGATATCCCGTCAGTCGGCCTTAAGCTTATGCAAGATAGCGGTGTTATGAAATATGTGTTTCCTGAGATATCCGTTATGGGCGGAGTTGAGCAGCGAGACGATCAACACCACAAAGATGTTTTCCTGCATACCTGCCAGGTCGTTGATAATGTTGCAGTGGCTTCAGATAACCTGTGGTTGCGCTTTTCCGCTCTTGTACACGACATTGCTAAACCGGCGACAAAGAAGTTCGTTGAAGGAACAGGCTGGACCTTCCACGGACACGATGAGATCGGTGCGCGTTGGATGAAAGGGATCTTTAAAAGGATGAAACTGTCTTTCCATCACCTGAATTACGTGCAAAAAATGGTTCGCCTTCATTTGCGTCCCATTGCGCTTGTAAACGAAGAGGTTACTGATTCTGCAATACGCAGGCTAGTTGTAGCGGCTGATGAAGATTTGGATGATTTAATAACGTTATGCCGAGCTGATATTACAAGTAAAAATCCCGCTAAGGTAAATCGGTATCTGAACAACTACGAACGGGTTATGGAGAAAGTTAAAGACGTAAAGGAAAGAGATGCCTTGCGTGCTTTTCAGTCGCCTGTTCGCGGTGATGAAATTATGAAAATCTGCAACCTAGAACCTTCTAAAACGGTAGGGGACATAAAGACTGCAATTGAAGAAGCAATACTCGAAGGGCAAATTAAAAACACGTATGAGGATGCATATAATTACCTGATGCAAATAAAGGACAAGTTTCTTACATTGAATAAAAATTGAATTTTGGTGTAAAAACCAAAAAAATAATTGAAGATTCGAGGTAGATTTTTGTAACTTTTTTGAAACTTAAGCCGTCCTAATTCACAGTTTGTCAAATATTTTGTACAAAGTTTTAAAACATTCGCTTAATTAAGGAGATTATGATGAAAAAATATCTGGTAGCCATTCTATGTTGTCTGTTTTTTACACCGGCGCTTGCCCAGAAAACCTTAACACTCGACCAAGCAATTCAAATAGCACTTCAGGGAAATTCAAATCTTATCAAATCAATCAATAGTTTAGAATCAGCAAAGAAAAATGTTAAAAGCGCCTATGGTGACCTGCTCCCAAGCTTGAGTGCTGGAGCTGATTGGTCATGGAGAAGGGATGAAGTAAAAACCTCCAGGGTTAATTTTTTTGGTCAAAGCGTTGAGACCGGTGGAAATAGTGAAAGTAGAAGTTGGTCTGCTGATGTAGGCGGTGGAATCACACTTTTTAATGGCTTGGCAAATTATGCAAATATATCAGGTGCGGAAAATGATTTGGAATCAGCCCAACTAAGTCTTTCCAAGCTAAAACAGGATATTGTACAGGTCACGGCTGAGCTTTATTATTCCGTTTTAAACGCCGACGCTCTTGTAAAGGTTCGTGAAGATAACGTAGCATACAACGAAAAACTCTTTGAAACCATTGAAGAGAGAAATCGTCTTGGTTCAGTCCCTGTTGCAGATGTTTATGCTCAACAAGTGCAATTAGGTAATTCACAATTACAGCTAATTGAAGCACAAAATAATTTGGATGTAGCTAAGAACTCTTTACTAACATATTTAGCTCTTGATGTATTAGAAGATTATGAATTTATCGATCCTTTTGAAGGAATAGAATCGGTTGAGACCGAAAGTTATATGAAAGAGTTTGGCGAGATGAGCTCAATGGTTGCTGAAGCTCTGAACATGCGGTTAGATTACCAGAGTAAAAAATTCGATGTAGAAAGCGCTGATGACGGAGTTACAGCAGCAATGGGAGGTTACTTCCCCAGACTTACAGGTAGTTTTGGTTTTTCTTCGGGAGCAATTGCCCCGGGCGATCTTTTCGAGAATAAAACGTATTCAGCAGGGTTGAGTCTCAACATCCCTATATTCTCAAATTGGAATACGGAAAACGCTGTTCAATTTGCTGAAGTTCAGTATAAGAATGCTCAGGAAGATTTAATGGTTCTTGAAAGAACCATTAAGATTGAAGTCAAGCAAGGTTATTTAAGTTTACAAGCAGGTAAGAAAAGCCTGGAAGTTGCACGCGAAAATGTTAAAGCGGCCGAAGAGAATCGTAGGATCAATAATGAACGATACAGTTTAGGCTCCGGTACTATCCTCGATGTATTACAATCTGATAGAGATTATACTCAAGCCCTTAATGATAGGATCAATGCAAAGTTCGAGTTCTATAAGCTTCGCGACGCCTTGTTAAACGCGCTCGGAAAATTAGATTTCCAAAAATATGAATAGACAATTTTGCGGCTAAACGATTAGAAAATTTTATACATGGAGAATTATCAAATGGCTAAAAGCAATAAGAAAAAATCAAAAAAGAAATTATTCATATTCGGTGGCATTGGACTACTCCTTATCGTAATTGTTGTTCTCGTTGCAACAAGCGGCGATAAGGAGAGAATAATAACTGTTCAAACCGAAGGAGCGGAAAAAAGAACCATCACCCAGCTTGTTACGGCAACCGGTAAAATTCATCCCGAATACCAGGTTGTACTACGACCCGAGGTAACCGGAGAAATAGTACAACTGCCGGTAGAGGAAGGAGACGATGTTAAAAAAGGTCAATTGCTTGTGCGCATTAAACCCGAACAATATATTGCGCGACGTAACCAGCAAAGAGCGCAATGGGAATCGGCAAAAGCAACTTTAAAAGTACGTGAAGCTGAACTTAACCGGGTTAACTCTGAATACAAAAGGGTGAAAGACCTTCACGATAAAAAATTAGCAAGTGAACAGGAACTTGAAATAGCAGAAGCGGGCTTTTTGCAGGCCGAAGGACAATACGAATCGCAAAAGGCAGCCGTTGATCAAGCGCGCGAAAGCTTGAACAATGCCCAGGAAGAGCTTGAAAAAACAGCTATCTATTCTCCAATCGACGGTAAAGTAACCTCGCTACCCATTGAGCTAAGCGAACGTGTTTTGGGAAGCTCATTCAGCCAGGGAACTCATTTGATGACGGTTGCAGACTTAAACAATATTGAAGCGCGTGTTGAAGTAGATGAAAACGATGTCGTACTGGTATCCTTGGGTGATACTGCCCGTGTAGAAGTTGATGCGTTTGGTGATGAAAAGTTTGTTGGGATTGTTAGCCAAATAGGCAACAGCGCTCAAACCACCGGCTTAGGAACCCAGGATGAAGTAGTTAACTTCGAAGTGCGTATAAAACTTGTGAATCCTAACGAGAGGTTGCGCCCGGGAATGTCATGCGATGCGGATGTTGAAACGGAAACTAAGTTTAACGTTGTATCGGTGCCAATACAAAGTGTAACTGCAAGAATGGATAAGCCTCAAGGAGGTGAAGGCGGCGGACCTAGCGGTAACCAGGAAGGTAGCAACGGCACCACAAAAAAAATATCAAAACCTAAAGAAGTTGTATTTGTTGCGGAGGATGGAATAGCAAAAAAAGTTGAAGTGGAAACAGGTATTAGTGATGATACATATATTGAAGTTGTATCCGGTCTTGTTGGCGGAGAGAAAGTTGTTAGCGGACCTTATAGGGCTATTTCGAAAGAGTTATCAGACAGTTCAAAAGTTAGAGTGCCCGGAGAAGGTAAACGAAAAGAAGATACAGGAGAAAAATCCGATACAACAGCAACGACCGAATAATTGACTTGTCGTTTAATAGCTGAGGTATTATCCTGTATAACCGGTATTTTGAAAACGACTTTTTATTGAAACCAATAAATGAGTAAAAAATGAATATAATAACGATTGAACATATAGCAAAGATATACCAGGTAGGGATGGAAGAGGTTCATGCTTTGCGAGATGTTTCACTGAATATTGATAAAAACGAGTACGTTGCTATTATGGGTCCGTCCGGCTCGGGCAAATCAACATTAATGAATATGCTTGGATGCCTTGACACACCAACAAACGGGTTGTATAATTTTAAGAATCAGAATGTAAGCCAAATGGATGATAACGAACTTGCATCGATTCGTAATAAAGAAATTGGATTCGTATTTCAGACTTTTAACCTACTGCCGCGTTCGGATGCATTACATAACGTTGAACTTCCTCTTATATACGCCGGGGTCGGATCCCAGGAACGAAAGGAGAGAGCAGCAGGCGCTCTTGAAAATGTGGGACTTGCCGACCGTATGACTCACAAGCCGAATGAACTATCCGGTGGGCAGCGTCAACGTGTTGCAGTTGCAAGAGCACTGGTAACTAATCCGTCTATCATATTGGCCGACGAACCAACGGGTAACCTTGATTCAAAAACAGGCGCCGATATAATGGAGCTTTTTAATGAGATTTATGATCAGGGAAATACAATAATTCTTGTAACCCACGAAGAATACATTGCAGAACACGCGGCAAGAATTATCAGGTTAAAAGACGGATTAATTGAAACGGATGAAGTAGTAAAAGAAAGATTTATTCCTAAAAAAACAGAAACGGTTACAGAATAACCGGAAGGAATAGCTATGAAACATTTTTTATTTGAGCTCAAGGAAGGATTAATAATTTCTCTTAAGGCAATTCAAAGCAACACCATTCGTTCGGTGCTTACTACGCTGGGAATTATTATCGGTGTGTGGGCTGTAGTGGTTATGACTATGGCAATACGTGGCATTGACGAGTCGTTTCAAACAGGAGTTGCCTCACTCGGTAGTGACAACATATATATTGACAAATGGGAATGGTTCAATAACGATACTCCATGGTGGGAATTGAGAAACAGACGCAATCTAGACATGGAAGATTACAACAAGTACAAGTCATTGGCAAGGCTTCCTTTAGCAGTTGCACCTACTATGTGGACCAATCAAACAGTAAAGTTCGAAGATAAATCGGTTGAGTTTATAAATGTACAAGGGACTACTCACGATTATATCAGAACTACAAATCTTGATTTTGAGCAGGGAAGATTTTTTAACGAGCTTGAAAGTAACGGGGGTAGACAAGTTGTTGTTCTTGGAAGCGAGATAAATAAAAAACTTTTCCCGCTTGGAAACGGACTAGGGAGCAACGTGAAAATCAAAGGACGTAAATTCAAAGTAGTTGGAATTCTTGAAGAACAGGGAAGCTGGGTTATGGGTAATTGGAATCCGGATAACCAGGTTTTTATTCCAATAGAAAATGTGTTTAAGTATTTCCACAGCAGGCATATGCGAAGCATTACATTTAACGTAAGGGCGGCCAGTTCTGCTATGGTACCTGCTGTTAAGGAAGAAGCAATTGGAATTATGCGAAGAGTAAGAGGACTTCAATATGACGAAAGAAACGACTTTTCAATAAATCAGCAGGATGGTTTGTTAAGTAACATTAATGAGACAATCGGTGTTATCCAGATTGCCGGGCTGGTAATCACTGGACTTGCCCTGTTTGTAGGGGCAATTGGGATAATGAACATCATGTTTGTTTCAGTAAAGGAGCGCACAAGGGAAATTGGAATAAGAAAAGCCATAGGTGCAAAGAAGCGTACTATATTAGGACAATTTATCTCCGAATCTGCTATGCTATGTTTGATTGGTGGCCTAATCGGGCTTTTTCTTGCGGTAATTACCAGTATGATAATTGCCCAAATGGATTTTCCATCGAAAATAACACCGGATTCGGTGGTTCTTGCTGTCGGCGTTTCGTTACTTGTTGGAGTATTATCGGGTTTTGCGCCGGCGTTCACGGCATCAAAAATGGATCCCGTTGATTCATTAAGGTACGAATAACAATTTGATTTTTATTATCCTGCAAGAGTATTTGTTGAAATTAGTTCGGGAATACTGAGCAGTGGAAAGGAAAATAAATGAAATTACTTGAGGTAATAAGAGTCGCGTTCACATCGCTAC
>JANQLA010000146.1 GCA_028280855.1 Melioribacteraceae bacterium | reverse complement strand
GAGATTCTTTTCGTTTACCATTGTATTGGCTCTTTTGATCAACGACAAGAGTATTATGCGCTACTGTCATCAATGCATACGTTTTGTTTTCTGGTAAATAACGCCCGCCCCATTTTTGTACAACATTTAGGAAACGAGCTGCACCGTAGTCCTGAATGATTTCTCTACCCTGATCATAAAACAGAAACGTCAGTTTATCATAATGGCCGTGCGACAATCCGTGTGTTCCGTACTTTAATAACATAGTCGCCTGGTCCGAAGGATCGCCGTAACGTAAAATTCCCACACCACCTTGCTTGCCGTCCGGGCCGTCGGTATACTCAACGCTTTTCCAATTGAATGATGGAGCTTTACCGATTTCCGCTAAAGCTTTGGCAGTAACCATTCCCGAGCCTGTTAGCGAAACTTCACTATGAAGTTCTGCAACAGCGAGTAAATGCTTATCATTACCGTAATGATCATAAACAAAATTAACAGCATATATTAATTCGGGCGACAACCAGGTTTTTTCCTTTAATGCGTCGTTTATCGGGAAAAAAGCCCCGTCAGTATAAGTTACCTGTAATGCCGAATACAGCGCTTTTTTAAGTATGGAATCCCTGTACTTATAAATTTCAAAATCGCTTAAGTTGTTATGCAATACTTCGGCATATATAAAAAACGGCCAAAGCGCATAACGTACATAGTATCCACCTTCCGTATAATAGCCATCCGGAGAGAACAGCAAATCCAGTTGTGCCAAGAATCCGGACTCTCCATCAAGCTTTGAACCATATAGCGATTTTTGAACCAGATCATCATCTTCCATAATCAGTCCCGCCATTCCAACCGCAGCGACAATCCATGTTCCGTGATTATGTATTTTGTCGAATTCACGTGTGCATTCTTCCAAAAAGAATTTCGTCATTGGACGAAATATATTCGTTTCAAACAATTGTCTATCCTTTTCAGGAAGCCAATTATAAATACAATCGTATGCCTGGATTGTATGCAACAGCCAAACTGTTTCGTTAAGACTTTGCCAGAACATTCTCCCCGGAGTCTGTTGTTTTCCCTGCGGATGCTTGCCAAGCTGCGGGTACATTTCAGCATATTTTTGTAGCATCTCTTTTATGAACACGGCGTATTTCTCATCGCCGGTGATTTGGTAAAGTATTCCCGCCTGATGCATTTCGTTATAATTTTGTTTGTGCCTTTCGTGCGTGTACCCGCCGCCTGCATCTTTAGGCCAAGGCACATCCATTTCCGAATTCATTGCCGCGTCAACAAAATCTTTTGCAAGCTTTATTGATTTATCCAATAAGGGATACTTACCTTCAGCTTCCTTAATCTTTGTAACCGCATCATGAGTAAGAACAAGATTGGGATGGGATCTTTGCGCTGAAATGTTTATTAAAAACAAAAATGATAATACAGCTATTATTTTCTTATCCATCTAATTCCTTTTGCTATATAAAATATGTTCCACCGTTTATCTCAACACTTGCGCCAGTGATAAATGAAGATTCATTTGAAGCAAGATAAGCTACAAGATCAGCTACTTCGCCTGCTTCACCTTCACGACGCAACGGGGTTCCGGCGGCAACTTTTTCACGTACTTCCGATTTTGTGAAAGTATCATGAAATGTTGTATTGATCATTCCCGGGGAAACGCAGTTTACACGAATGCCCTTAGGTCCGAGTTCTTTTGCCAATCCCCTGGTAAAAGTAAGAACACCGCCTTTTGAAGTAGCATAAGCACCTGCGCCCGGGCCGCCTCCGTCTCGGGCCGCCTGCGAAGAAAAGTTAACAATAGCACCGCCTGACGGCATGTTTGGAAGAACTTCTTTTGTCACCTTAAACACCGATCCAAGATTTAGGTTTATTACAAAACTCCAAAAATCCCAATCCATTTCATCCATTGTTTTCCTTGCAACTAATCCGCCAGCAACATTAACAAGAATATGAATCTTATCTCCAAAAGCTTCTTTACATTTTGCAACTACATTAGCAATATCTTCGTCCTTTGTCATATCACCCTGGACTGTTATTGCCTTCCCGCCTAGCTCTTTAATCTCATTTAATGTTTCTTCGGCTTGTTCCGGATTATCAAAGTAATTGATACAAACGGCAGCGCCGCCTTTGGCAAGCTTTAACGAAGTTGCTTTTCCAATATCTCTTGCTCCCCCGGTAACCAGGGCAACCTTTCCATTGAAATCATACATAACTAACCTCCTTATTTTTATTTTCATTAATTTTTTTCAAAGTTTTATTGGCATGTTCTTCGGCTATATTAAGATGTTCAGTCATTCTCTCATATGCTAATTGCGGATCTTTATTTATTACCGCTTCCAGTATTTTATCATGCCATTCGATTGCGCTTTCTTTCGCTTGGTCAATATTGGCATATACGGTGGATTTAACTTCGGGCATTAGTTTTTGTAGCGGCTCCAACAGAAGAGGAACAACTTTGTTCCTAGTTGCCCTTGCTAAATGTTGGTGAAAGTTCATATCGAGCTTAGCAAGTTCTTTAAAACCTCTTTCAGATTTTTTTAGAAGCTCAATATCGTTTTCTAGTACTTCCACATCTTCATCGTTATGTTTTAAGGCTGCTTCATAAGCAATTGGAGGTTCAAAAAGTTGACGCGCTTTAACAAGGTCTAACATGTAGTATTCATCCAACCTCATTTGGAGATATTTTGAAAGTGGAGCTGAGACACTACGAGAACTAATTTCTTCTACAAAAATTCCCTTACCCTTTTCAATTCGAATTAAACCACTTGCCGAAAGAAGTTGTAAAGCTTCTCTTACTGAAGTTCTACTTGCACCAAACTGTGAGCATAGCTCGTTTTCCGATGGAAGCTTCTCTCCCGGTTTTATTTGCTTGGACAGAATTGCACTTTCGATTTGTTGAACGATTAATTCCTTAATCGATATTCTTTCACCAACTTGCTTAAACATAACTACTCCTAATCTTTATCTCTCAACCCGACCCGAGCCGCCGCTTTGTAAAAGTT
>JANQLA010000111.1 GCA_028280855.1 Melioribacteraceae bacterium | reverse complement strand
TTACTTTCAGTTTGAGCAACATCGTTTACCTGCACGGCATTACCATCGGGTATACCGTTTGCCGTAAATTTTTGAAGCCAAATTGTGTAGTTAAGATTTTCCAACTTTGTCCAACTTATCACAACGCTTCCGTCGCTCATTCTTACAATATCGGGATTAAGGTGCCACACAACATTTTGTGATTCAGGTGTGGGATAGTTCGAGCCGACTCTGTTTCCGGCCGCATCAAAGTTCTGCGCAAAAATGGAGTTGCCGGATCTTCCGTCGTGCCAGGCAATAGTGAATGCACCGGTATTATCGGAATAAATTGCAGGACTGTTTTGCTCGGCGCTTCCATTATCGTCATTCACTCTAAACGACTGTCCCGCGGGATTTCCGTTTGCATCGAATAACTGGGCGAAAATATCAAAATGCGTGTTTCGATCATCGCTCCAGCAAACTATAAAATCTCCATTCGGCTGCTTGGCGATTGAAGGAGATGTAAACCTACCCTTTAACCCGATTTCGTCATTTATTTTTTTATCATCTACTAGTATAAAATCCTGAGGCAGAACTGTAATTATCTCTCCGTGATAGCTAGAATTATGTTTTATCTGCCTGGGTTTGTCTCTCATCAACTTTTGCCCACTGCTTGCATAAACTTTTTGTATCAATTTCTCTTTGTAACTAAGTTGAGAAACTGACTGAGCTTTGTAAGTGTAAATTTCTTCTAAGGATAAATTCTTTTCAGTGTTCTGAGAAAACGAATTCGATGCAACAAAAATTAGAAAAGTTAAAAAAAGTAAGTTCAAAAATCTCATTGCTGCCTCCGCCGGTTGTGTTAACGAAAATATTTTTTAGTGGCTGGTAAAACCGAGCAATTGTAAATCATTAACTCCCTCGTCATGATAAATGAATGAATGTGCTCAAGAGCACAAGTCAAAAGAACCAATCGTACCTTTCGACAGGAGTCATTATTTGCTGCATTAATAAATACTTTGCAAAAGTGTTTATTTCAAATCATTGTTTTTAAGATTTCGGAACACTCTTTAAGATTTCGGATAAATGCTTTATTAAATGAAAAAATCGAAGAAATTAATCGAAAAATAAATTGCTTAAATGGCTGTAATATTTGTGCAATTTAATATTTTAGACTGCCCTGATTTTTTGTATTTCAACAAGCAATCTTAATCCTTTTTAGTAACATGATGTGTATCACAATATTCTCATGGATATTACCTTCCTCCTTTGTTGGAAGAACACATCAGGTATTAATTATCGAAAGGATATAGATTTTTTTTAGATATGATGCTGAAGCGCTTATTTCTAATCGACTTCAGCTAATAAAGCTATAGTGTACAAATGTTATGCAGCCTTTCTAAATGCCGACGGTGTCAGCCCGGTATTTTTCTTGAATGCGTGTATAAAAGAAGTTTGGTTGTTAAATCCGCAGTTTTCAGCAATTGCTTCCAACGACCATGAAATTGTTTCCTTACTCCGGAGAGTTTTTTTTGCTTCTTCAATTCTAAAAGTGTTTATATAAGTATTGAAATTCATACCGGCTTCATCATTAATTGCTTTTGAAATATACTTACTATTAGTATTTAGTTCTTTTGCTAAAAAGTTGATGTTAAGATCGAGCTTTTTATAAATCTCTTTCTCCACAATAAACTTGTTTAATCTACTCATTAACGAAATATTATCGCGTTCGTCATTAGGCATTTCTTCGATTGAAGAATAAAATCTTTGCATTTGCGCCCACCTTTTGGATAACTCCATGTTACTTTCGAACAAGTTTTTATTCTTCTTTTTTAGCTCACGGCTGGTTAAAATTACTACTAATAATGCGGCAAAGATTGCAACTGCAATTCCACTGGTTAACCAAATTTGTGCTCTCTGGCTATCAATTTCCAGCTTCTGAAATTCAATTTGCTGATTTTTTTTCTCTGTTTCATACGCTACCTGCATCTCACTAACGCTTTTTATTTTTTCTTGTTTCAGCATTTCTTTGGATAAGTCCATATAGCTTTCGAAGCGTTCCTTAAACTTATTCCAGTTGCCATATCTTGCATAAAAATTTGTTAAAAACACTTCATTATTAGCCAGCATTACATTTGCGGAAAGTTCCTTAAACCCTTTATCAGCAATCAGAAGCAACTCTTCCGCCTCTTGCTTCCTTCCGAGGTTAAACAATACATTTCCTTTTCCTGAGCAGATTAAATAGTAGGTGATCGGAAAATCCGTAGAATCGTTTAGTTCCATTGCTTTGTTATAATAAACTAATGCTTCATTATACCTGGCATTAGCGCTTAATCCAAATGCATAATCCTGGTAAATAACGGTAAGTCCCTGCGGGTCATGAAGGTATTCGGAATAACTTACAGCATCGTCAAAATGAGTTCGCGCATTCGTAAAGTCGCCCATGTAGAGGTACACAATGGATAAGTTTTGATGACATAATGCAATTCTATCTTTATAATCGTATTTCTGATAAATTTTCAACGCTGACCTAAACTTCTCTTCCGCTTGTTCAAAATCTTCCATGCGCGTTAGTAATAAGCCAAGGTTGTTGTAGGCATTTGCAATCATTGAAGAATCTTTCAGTTCAATCATTGCATTTAATGTTTTGTAATAGTAGTCGGCTGATTTTTCATAATTGCCCAACAGTTCGTTGTTTATACCAAGGTTGTTCATGCACTTGTACTTTAATCCGTAGTTACTTTGTGTCCACTTATTTTCAAGAGCCTTTAAATAATACTTGGAAGATAAAGTCCACTGATCCCCGTAATAGTTTATTACACCCAGCCAGTAATACGAATAAGCCAACAAAGAATCGGTACTTGACTCAAGTGAATACTTTAATGATTCTTCTGCATACTCATTTGCCTTGGCTAAATCAATGCCAAGGTTTTTTCTAATCAGTAAATGGAGAAGAATAATTTTTTCGTCACCTGTTGCACTTTCAATTTTTAACTCGAGGCTGTCGGGTTGTGTGTGTTGATAAGGGTATAAATCAGAGATGACTACAACAAAAAGAGAAGCAACTAATACACTTATAAAGAATCGAGAATTTTTTGGGTTGCTCATGTTTTAGACCGTTTAGATTCTTGAATAATTCGAATGAGCCGTTTAACCATTCTAAGAGCAATTCTAATTAGAAATATAGAGAGGAACTTTGTAAATCAAAACAAGTTGTGTTAACAATTTAATTAAACGAATTATACTTCAAAGGTATTAAAAGTAATAAAATTCCAGAAGTACTGAAATTCAATCACAACAATAATTTTACAGTAGTTGAAACAGTATCACAAAATTGCAAAAGTTTATTAGCTGCGGTTTTGGTTATTTTTAACAAACAATTTTTATTCAAAATGGATCAACTCTATAACCAAATCGAACATTCCAATCCCGAACCTGAACCGCTGACGAAAGAAAAGCTTTCTACGGGAATTTCCGGAAACGACTGGCTTTGTGCTGCATGCTATAACAAAATAACCAATGAAAATGAACGGTTTTATTTCCAAGGATCCAGCGAGTTTTTCTTTACAAATCCCGACGGAATTCCATTCGATATAATACTATTTATAAGCGCAGAGGGATCTAAAATTATTGGTGAGCCCACCTTAGAACATACCTGGTTTCTAGAACATGCATGGTCTTTTTCGTTTTGCAATAAATGCGGTCTGCATTTGGGATGGAGGTATACAGGCGAACATTTCTTCCATGGTCTTATCAAACAAAGAATTGTAAAAGCGCTAACAATAATGAACTAGTTTCGTATTTCCCCTGTTCTATCGTTACAATAAAACAATGAATACCATTTAATTTTTTATTCATTCCAACTCTGGCTAAATTTGAATATGTTAAAATTTTTCTCCAATAAATAAGGAACCCAATCATGTCCCCCCGGTTTGGAAGATTCATGGTAACTATACCAACAGCGTTATTATTTATTTTATTTTTTGGCTGCACTTCTCATCAGCAAATTCAAAAAGACCCGGTACTTTATCCAACTCACTCCAGTTACGATACGGTAACCGCAAAGCGTTTTGATACCGGGAAAATGTGGACTTTTGAACACGCGCCCGTTGATTACTGGAAAGATACCTACGGGTTTGAAGCCACTGACGAATGGCTTGAAGAAGTTCGGCTGCCCGCATTAAAATTCGGTACATGGTGTACGGCTTCATTTGTTTCGGAAGACGGTTTGATAATGACTAACCATCATTGCGTAGACAACATCCTTAGCAAGATAGAGAAAGATAGTGAAGACCTGAAAGAAAACGGATTTTTCGCTGAATCTTTAACCGATGAACGTAAGGTTGAAGGCTTAAAAGTAGATCAGCTCATTTTAATAAAAGATGTTACTGACGAAGTTAACGAAGCGTTTAATTCAGGCTCAACGAACGAGGAAAAAATAGCTAACCGTGACGCTAAAATGTCCGAACTTAATGATAAGTATTCCGAAGAAACAGGTTTGGTCTGCCAGGTAAAAGCTCTTTACAACGGTGGTAAATATTCTTTGTACGGATACAAACGTTATACCGATATAAGGGCAGTATTTATAAATGAAACAGACATCGGCCTATGGGGCGGTGATCCCGATAACTTTACTTATCCGCGTTATAATGCCGACTTCGCATTCCTGCGTGTTTATGATGAAAACGGCAACCCGCTAAAATCAAATGATTACTACAAATTCTCTGAAGCGGAAATAGATATTGATGATCCCTTATTCGTAATTGGCTTCCCGGGTTCTACTTCAAGACTTAAAACGGTGGCACAACTAGAGTACTACCGTGATTTCACTTATCGGTCGGCTGCATTTAAAATGAGAGAATTAATTGAAGGACTATACGAATTAATTGATGAAGCACCGCAGAGAGCTGATGATCTTGGCGACTTAATCGTAATGCTTGGAAATTCAGCCAAGGTTTTTGGCAATACTTACGATGCTTTGGTCGATCCGTATATAATAGAGCGTAAAAAAGACTTCGAAGAAAAGTTTCAGCAAAGTATTGTGGCTGATCTGGAACTAAACGCAAAGTTTGGTCATATTTGGGAAAGCCTTGAAAACACTCGAGCCGAGCTAAGAAGCATTGCACCTCAGCGGCAGGCTTATAAATTAAGCAAGTATACAAGTCCCGCGTATTTTGATATTGCCGCTTCGCTTTTATTTCTTGCAAGAGGGCTATCATTACCGGAAGAACAGCGAGCCGATGAATATAAAGATGAAAAACTCGACTCAACTATCGCTGCTATTTTCCCGGAAGATTTCGATTATGAGGTTGATAATAAAAAAATACGATTGCACGTTGACTTTATCACCGAGATGCTTGGCAAAACAAACCCTGTAGTTAAAAATTTTTCAAACGGGCTAACGGGTAACGAGGGCGTGGAGTATGTTAAAACCAATTCAAAAATACTTTTGCCTGAAGCTGTTAAAGAACTTGCCGCACGGGGTGCCGAAGCTATTTTGAATAGCGGAGACCCGTTCATTGATTTTATCTTGGCAACCGAAACAGAATTAATCGAACTTGATATAAGGGCCAATGAAATTTTAGAAACTGAGAAAGCATTAACCGGTATGCTTGGTCAGGCAATGTACGCAGTTTACGGCACCTCAATACCACCTGATGCTACATTTACTCTTCGCATCAACGACGGACTTTTAAAAGGTTTCGATTACAACGGCACAAAAGCTCCAATATTCACCACGTTTTATGGCATGTACGACAGGTACCATTCAAACGATGGAGAATTCCCCTGGAACTTACCTGAAAGATGGCAGCAGCCGGGCAATGAGTTCGATATGTCGACTAAATTCAATTTTGTTACAACACATGATATCACAGGTGGAAGCTCGGGAAGCGCCGTAATAAACACTGACGGAGAGGTAGTAGGCTTAGCATTCGACGGCAACATTAAAAGTATTGCTGGGAATATTATCTATTTGCCCGAAGAAAACAGGATGGTATCCGTTGCTGCACAAGCAATGCTTGAAATTCTTGACGACATAGCAAATGCAAAGAGAGTAAGCAGTGAGCTACGAAACGGGAAAATTCCTGAAGAGTATAAAACTATAGCCGACTCAGAACCAGAGATTGAATCACAAGGTACAGCAGAATAATTTATTTATATGCAATTTTTAGCCCGGGCCCGTTCCGGGTTTTTTATAACTTTATCGGATATATCAATTAGAATGGAATTAGTAAATATGAAAAAAACTTATTTTGCTTTACTCCTAATTTTACTCTCATTAAAAGTGAGTGCACAATACAGCATCTACGAACCACTACAAGCAGATGAAATTGAATTTTCTTTTCTCGATTTTGGCACGATGTGGACTTTCGATGATATTCCTGAAGACTATTTCCAAAAAACGTACGGATTTGTACCCACTGAAGAATGGCTGAATAAAGTGCGGCTGTCCGCTCTGCAGTTTGGCGGAGGCTGCTCGGCTGCGTTCGTTTCTGCCGATGGATTAATAATGACAAACCACCATTGTGGCAGAAGTTCGCTACCTTCTGTGCAGGAAGAAGGTGAAGACATTTTGAAAGACGGTTTTTACGCTCAATCCCTCGAAGATGAACGAAGGGTTTCAAATTTCTACGTTGATCAATTAATTATGATTGAAGACGTTACTAAGCGCGTTGTTGATGCAATGTCTAAAGGAGCAACTGATGAAGAAAAGGTTGATAATCGCGATATAGAAATTGCTACAATTGTTGCTGACTACCAGGAAGAGCATGATCTCGTGTTCAGGGTAGTTACCTTGTATAACGGCGGTAAGTATTCATTATACGGTTATAAACGTTATAACGATATCCGTTTAGTAATGGCGCCCGATTTTCAAATTGCGGCTACCGGTTGGGATTGGGATAATTTCACATACCCGCGCTACGAGCTCGACTTTGCTTTCTACCGCGCTTACGATGAAAACGGCGAACCGGTTAAAACTGAGAATTACTTTACATGGAGCGATAAAGGCGCTGAAGAAGGTGAACCGATTTTTGTCGTTGGAAGACCGGGCAATACCGACAGGCTTTATTCCATTGCTCAACTGGAGTATATGAGAGACTTTACTTACCCGCTTACACTTACTCTATTCAACGAGCTATACAAAGTTTATTACGAATTGTTTAGGAATCATCCGGAGCGTGAGAGTGAATTGCTAAACCGCGTTCTTGGAACAGGGAACGGTAGAAAATCTTATGCGGGCAGGTTGATGGGATTAAAAGATGAATACTTGATGGCTAAGAAGAAAGACTTCGAAAAACAACTAAAAGAAAAAGTTAAAGCCGACACAGAACTCAATCAGAAATACGGTAACATATGGAATGCGATAGACGAAGTAATTAGTGAGCTTAAAGTCGATGTAACAAAATCATACGCTTACAGTAACAGGAGGTGGACACCAATTGTCTGGATGAATGCCGCTACTTCTATAGTAGAATACGCGCGTGAAATGCAAAAACCTGAAGATGAAAGAAACCCTGAATATGCTGATTCGAACTTAACAGAGATGATTTCAACCTTCATGCCCGAAACATATGATGAAGAGTTCCAGAACCTAATGTTAAAAGCTCACGCTAACTATGTGACGAAAGTACTAGGCAAGAACAACGAAATCGTTCAAAAAACTTATGCAGGCTTCACAGGTGAAGAAGCGTTAAATTATGTATTAGCCGAAACAGAAATTAAAACTAAGCAAGATGTGCTCGAATTCGTTAAACAGTCGCCCGG
>JANQLA010000106.1 GCA_028280855.1 Melioribacteraceae bacterium | reverse complement strand
ACTTCATCGACTAGCTGATGCGCAGGTGCAAAGCCGATTAAATCGAATCCGGCTTTTTTGCATATATCGGTTACTATGTAATTTGTTAATTTCATACTTACACAAATTCCCGAAAACTTAAAAATTTCGAGATGCGGTAGTGCTACCAATCTAATTCACGCTTAAATACCTTCACATAAACATCATCGCCTTCAATTTTCACTTCATACGAATCTAATCCTTTTCTGCCACCATGCTGGCACCCATCGTGCAAGTTAAACTCCCATCCATGTGCAGGACAAACGACTTTATCCTCCTCAACAAAGCCATTGTAAATGATAGCAGATTTTTGGTGTGGGCATACATTACTCAAAGCAAAAACATTACCGTTAACCTTGAAAATTGCTACGTCAACGTCTTCAACCATGAGCCGCTTTCCGGTACCCTCTTTTATATCATTAACCTTGCAAACTTTTTGAAATTCTTTTTCTTCAATAATCATATTTCGTCAAATACCTCTTCTACGATAAATCCGCCGTTTACCTGTTTAATTGTTATTGCAGCAACATCCGGATCGTGTTCAAAAAATAATTTCCAATTTTCCGCGGCCGCAATATGTAAAACTCGTTTCTTTTCTTCGAGTGTTTTTAGTGGCTGCAAGTCGTAAGCCATTATATACGGTATGTTAATATGAGTATGGAACGGCATTAAGTCTGCGCAGTAAAGAAGCGTATCGCTGCCATCCGAAATCTTTACCATCTGCTGGCTAAAAGTATGGCCGTCGATTAATATGAAAGCAATATTATCGTCGAAATCAGTTTCCCCCGCCAATAAATTCAGTACTCCCTCTTCACGTAACGGAACAAATCTTTCACTAACAAAACTCGCGCGATCTTTGTCGCATGGCTCAACAGCCCATTCATAATGTTTTTTCTGAACATGGTACGTTGCATTTGTAAATGCTGGTTGCCACCTTCCGTCAACCAAATTTGTTGACCCCCCGGTATGATCAAAATGCAGATGAGTTAAAATCACATCGGTTATGTCGTCGGGCTTCAACCCCATTTTTTCAAGTGATTGGGTTAGATTATATTGTGTATGGTCGATACGATAAATTTTTGAGAACTTATCGTCCCAATATTCACCAATTCCCGTATCGACAATTATTTTTTTCGAATCGCTTTGAAGTAACAGTTGGCGGGTTGTTAACTCTACACGGTTTTTATCATCAGCAGGATTTGACCTTTCCCACAAAACTTTTGGAACCACGCCAAACATAGCCCCGCCGTCTAATCCAATGCGACCCGTTTCAATTGATTCTAACTTGTAATTTCCAATCTGCATATCAACTTATTTTTTGTTTAAAATTATTATACAAATATAAACTTTGCCGAAGACAACCACCTCTTTTCAAATTATCATTCAGTTTTTAAAAACAAAAAAAACTAATTATATTAAGATATAATCTCCGCAATAAAACAGGATTTTCAAAATGACTTCAGGCGCAAAAACACCAAAGGAATATGTAGATTCTTTACCGGGCGAACGCAAGAAAGTTATAAGTAAGATGCGAACGATCATTCGCAAAAACCTGCCGAAAGGGTTTAAGGAAGAAATGAGTTACGGAATGATTGGCTATGTTGTACCTCATTCAAAATACCCTGCCGGTTACCATTGCGATCCCAAACTGCCCTTACCGTTTATGAATATAGCTTCACAGAAAAACTTTGTAGCACTATACCATTCAGGAATTTATGCAGATAAAAAAATACTCGATTGGTTTGTAAAACAATATCCAAAGCACACGAAGTCCAAACTTGATATGGGTAAGAGCTGCATACGTTTTAAGAAATTGGATGATGTGCCGTATGAATTAATCGGCGAACTATGTACTAAGATTACCGTTGACAATTGGATTGCGACCTACGAGAAAAATGTTAAAAGATAATATCAGTATTTAAGCCTTTCATTATTCTTTCAGTAATTTATGGAAGCCAAGATGATAGAGTTGAACTTCACCCCGTTTCCTAATTTAACAACTGAGCGTTGTGAATTAAGAAAACTTTTATTAGAGGATGATCAGGAAATTTTTATCACCCGTTCAGATAAAGAAATTTTGAGATACCTTGACGTACCAAAAGCTCAATCGATTGAGGACGCAAGGAAATTCATCAATAAAATAAATACGGGGATTGAAAATAATGAATGGATCTATTGGGCAATAAGTTTAAAAGGTAAACCCAAATGCATCGGAACAATATGTTTGTGGAATTTTTCAATTGAACATTCGGCGGCGGATATTGGTTTTGTTTTATTAAACGAATATCAGGGAAAAGGTATTATGCGAGAGGTTGTACCGGTTATTTTAGATTATGGGTTTAATACATTATCTTTACAAACTATAGATGGTGAAGTAGCGACGGGCAATGAGAAGTCAATTAATCTTATGAAAAAATTCGGATTTACTTTTACCGAAGATATTGGAGATACACTTATCTATTCATTAAAAAATGATTGAAATACATTATTTCAGGAAGTAATGTTTTGAATAACGAAAAACGGATCAATGAGTTAAACGAGCTTACAAGTAAGTTTAACAAAACTTTCTCTTCTCTAACTCCGGAACAGTTAAGGTGGAAACCAAACCCTAAAAGCTGGAGCATCACTCAAGTTGTAGAACACATAATCAAAACGAATGAAGCTTACTTCCCGTGCATTAGAGAAACGCTAAATGGAAATACGCCAAAAACGTTTCTAATCAATTTTCCGTTTTTAGCCAAATTCTTTGGAAACCTGTTATTAAAATTTGTTGATCCTGAAAATGTAAAGAAGATTAAGACGTTTTCTATCTTTGCACCTTCAAACAGCGAATTAGATGTAAGTATATTCGAAAAATTAACAGCAAATAATTCAGAATTAATAAACATTATCACCTCCAGTAAAAACTCACTAGAAAATGGGGCTTTAATATCATCACCCGCAAGTAGTCACATTTTTTACAATATGGAAACCGCCTTTGATATTCTTATAGCTCATGAAAAGCGCCATTTTAATCAGGCAAAAAAAGTATTAAACAGTCTCAATTGAGTAAGAAGAATTATTTTCAGCCTGGGAGAGGGGGGCACGAAACGCGAAGACAGAATAAATATATTTTTATCGTCCAATCAAAAAAAAGCAAATTCCTGATGTTGATTTAAATTTGTTAAAGTTATTATTCTGATTTTTTAATAAAGTTTATGTTGATTCTAAAGTAATTTTTATTCAGTTTTAAAATAATCAAGAAATTTGATTACATTTTCGCTTACCGGTACTCTGATATTTACAATAGATTAAAAAGGCTTGTAGTAAAATATTACTAAGCCGGCTATTACTAAATAAAAAACTTTATTTATTAAAAATGGAGAGCACCATGACCGAAATAATAATCGATCAAAAGGGACCACTACCAATTGAAGTTCAATTTGACAATCCTGGCGATGTGCCAATAATATTTGAGGTTTCCGGTTCTTGTTATACTCAGCAAGAGTATGGTACTATCGGTATAAACACACAAATCGACGGGGAGCAAGTAGGCAACTCTATTATATGGTCAAATTCCGCTAATGTGCATAGGGCAACGGTAACAAAGTATATTAAAATTAATCTGGATCCTTCCCGCGCTGTTCAAGATAAACACACATTAAAATTAACAAGTATGCCAAATACGGATACTGATTATAATGATTGGTTTTCTGTAGTAATGCACATGTAGTTAATAACGGCTTTCTAAGTAGGAGGGCTGGAGCTATTGCAGGTCTTTTGATTAAAATTAAGGGGACACTTGAAAAAGCGTCCCTTAATTTTGAATAGGATAATTTCTTATCTGCCTAAAGCATCCAGCTTATCTTTCTTCGCAAGCAATTCTTCATCCGTCTCAACATGGTTTGGATCGGGGACACAACAATCCACAGGGCAAACAGCAGCGCATTGAGGCTCATCGTGGAAGCCTTTACACTCTGTACACTTATCGGGTACTATGTAAAAAAATTCATCGGAATAAAATCCCTCAGCGCCATCGGGGGATTTATCACCTTCGCCGTAAGTGCTACCTTCCAGTTCCCATTCAACTCCGCCTTCATAAATTGCAGTGTTCGGGCATTCGGGCTCACATGCACCGCAGTTTATGCATTCATCAGTAATATAAATAGCCATTTTTGAACTCCTTTATTTTAATTCTCACAAAACTTTGTTGTAATTGTGGGTAAATCCGAAAAATTAACAACTAATTTTCTATTTGGTTCATGATTCAATAACACTTGTATTAAGTTGTTTGTTTCGGTCAATAGTTTTTTTAGATCAACATCGTGGTAGCAATCATCATACTTTTTTAATTTTTCCGTTGCCTTTGAAAATTGGTTAAACGAGCCTTTATAATTGCCGCAAACAAGATGATAACAACCTACCGCAACTTGTATTAAGCCCTGGTAAAACAAGCGTGACTCATCGTGTACCTGAACCCAGATATCTTCAAAAAAATCATGCGCTTCGAAGTAATCACCGTTGTTAAAGAGCTTTATGCCATCTGAAATATCAATCAAAACAGAATCCATTATAATAAAAGGGGACATTAAGTTCAATAAAAATGGGGTAGGTCAGGCAGAATTACCATCCGCCGCTGGCGCCACCGCCTCCAAAGCCGCCACCACCGCCGCTGAATCCGCCAAATCCTCCGCCCCCAAAACCGCCTCCACCTAAGCCTCCGCGCGAGCGTCCGCCTCCGCCAAGAGCGCCAAGTAAAAGTAGAGTACCAAGTCCCCCTCCTCTGCCTCTGGAGAATAAAGCGATTAGTATGAAAATAACTATGTAGATGAACGGAAATCCAACTCCTTCATCATCACCTGTATCTCTACGACGTTTATTACGTTCGTTGTTGACATATTCACCTTGGGTTGCCGAGTTGATTGCTTGAAGACCGGCGCGAATTCCTGCAAAATAGTTACCTTGCCTGAAGTACGGGGCAAGTTCGTTTCGAATAATGGAGTTGGCTAATGCGTCCGGCAAAGCGCCTTC
>JANQLA010000100.1 GCA_028280855.1 Melioribacteraceae bacterium | reverse complement strand
CGCTGTATTATTAAATTTTTAACACGTGTCTTAAGCTCATCAGGTGAGAAAGGTTTAACCAGGTAATCGTCGGCGCCTTGTTCAAGTCCTTCAATCCTGCTTTCCATTCCCGATCTGGCGGTAAGAAGAATTACCGGAATATGGCTCGTGCGTTCATCATTTTTAATTTTATCGCAAAGTTTAAAACCATCCATTACAGGCATCATTACATCGCTTATAATAAGGTCGGGCATTTCGTGAATTGCTTTATCAAAACCATCCCGACCGTTTTCCGCTTCTTTAATGTTGTATAAATCGAAAAGCTCTTCTTTAATGTATGCTCGCATGTCTTTGTTGTCTTCAACGATAAGAAGAACCGGAAGATCATCATTTGAATTATCATTCTTCACATTGTTTTCGGAAATTTTTTCAATTGGCTTGTACACGTTTTCCCTAATTCCAACCGGTTCGTCATTGGTATTCATGTGACTATTTTTAATTTCGGCTTTATCGAAATGCTCTTTTCCAACGGGAATTTGAATTGTAAATTGGGCTCCTTTATTCAGTTCACTCTTTACTTTTATTTCACCATCATGCAGTTTAATCAGTTCATGCGTAAGGGCAAGACCAATACCGGTTCCGGACTGATGATTAGACGGGTTATTATCAGCCTGGTAAAAACGATCAAATATTTGATCCAAATTTTCCTCAGGAATACCCACCCCTGTATCAGCGACCCGAATTATTAAGTTTTCATTTAGCGAAACAGATAAAGTTACGGTTCCTCCGGCCGGTGTAAATTTGATAGCGTTTGATACAAGATTATTAATAACCGTTATCATCTTGTCCTTATCAAGGAAAGCATGAACACAATCTATATCTGTTTCAAATTCCAGTTTAATATCTTTCTGTTCCGCGTATGACTGAAATGAATAAAAAATACCTTTAGCAAATGGAATAAAATCCATCTCTTCAATACTAAGTTGTAGTTTACCGGCATCGAGCTTGGAAAGATCAAGTAATTGGTTTATGTGATTTAAGAGCTGATTCCCATTCCTTTCAAGCATTTGTGAACGTTCGGTAACTACAGTGTTATGATTTTCTTTTATTAATTGTTTTGATGAAGCAAGTATTAAAGTAAGTGGGGTTCTGAATTCGTGCGAAATGTTTGCAAGAAATCTGGATTTCATTTTATCAAGGTCCTGCCACTTTTCGGCTTCTAGTTTTTCACCAAGCATTTGAACTTTCAGGCGCTCATTTTGAATAACATGTTCCATGTTTTCTTTCTGAGCTTCAATTTTCTGTTTGTTGGTTTCGAGGTACCTGTATGCAGAAAGCCAGATTATACTGACAACAAAACCCAATGTACCTAAAGGCAGCCAGGTCATTTCAAAAGTGTCAATGGATTCTATGCCATGGGATAAATATGTGAGTAGATCCAGGAATTCAGCAGCGAATAGAATTAGTAGTCCGATAATTAATATTTTTAATTCTTTTTTAAAACGTTTCCTGTTCCTAAAGATTACAATAGTGCAAACAATTGAGGTTATACCTAATAATAATAAAAACAGATTATCAAGTTCATTTAAATAAGCGTTACCGGGAAGCAGCAAAAGAGGCAATGATATTATTACAAAGATTAAATGTACCTGCCACAAGCGTTCTATAATTGTTTTAGTGTTTTTGTATAATATCTCTTTAAGCAGCAAATAGCTGGCAACAGGGCAGGAATAAAGAGATATGTAATCGAGAAGAAATAACAAGTATGGCTGATTAATATATGTATTAAACCAGGATGTATTAGTACTTATTAAAAAACTTATAGTCGATAAATAGAACGCCATATAGATGAAAAGTTTATCCCTGCCAAGGATAAAAAAAAGTAGAGCAAGCAGAACAGAGAAACTTAGAAATATGATAACAAGTAAAATGTTAATTATATCCTCAGCTACCCGGTTTTTGCTAATGTCTACCAACGCTCCATACATTATCGGTGTATCAACACCAATTTTAGGTCCATCCGACCAGATGCGGAAAGTTAAAATTTGATCATAGGCATTTTCGGGCAAAGGAATAATATGATGCCGCCATCCCTGGAAATGGTAATCATTTAAGTTTTCGAATTTTCCAAACTGGTATAATAAATTATTGGCTATGTATATCTGCATAACACGATGCACCCTACCTATTGACAAGCCGGCGCCGGGATGAGTGAGTTGCGGTAATTTGATACGTAGCCACAGGCTTCTTTCGTTCTCTACTATAGGGATTTCATTTAAATCATTCACAGGCTTCCAAAATTGAGAATGAGATTCTTCATTAAGCCATTCTAAATTTCCGCTTGAATCAACAGGTGAATCGCCCCACCTATATAACCATTCTCCCTTTAGTTTTTCGTAATACTCATCGGTATTGATTTTTGAATTATCTGACGATGCGCAGGATAAAACAACAACAGTCAATATGGGTAATGTTATGTGAAGAAACTTATTCATAGGTATATATTCTTATAGCTGCTGAAACAGCTAATAAGATAAAATGGAAAATTGTTCAATGAATTTATATTGAAATAACTTCTAAGTTTCTTTGCCTATGAATGCCCCGTATCTGATGAAGAATCTCTAACACAATGAATGTGCTTGAAACATTTCTAAAGTAATGAAATAAGGGGGCAAATTCCACCGGTGTTTTAGAAGAAGTATATTGCTTCCTTTACTTATAACTTTAGGAGGAAAAGTTCTTCATTTGATTAATAACTGCTTACGTGCCGATATGAAATCACCGGCTGTTAACCTGTAAATGAATGTAATCGCCAGTTTCATCAAATTACAATTCGTAGTTGGTTTGAGCATTGTTGCCATTGGTCAAAACTAATACCCGTAGTGAAAAATATGATGCCTTTATAATCCTTTTCATTATGGCACCATTCATTATATCTTACTTTCACCTTACCAGGTCGATACTGCTATATAGAACGAACATGAGTAATAGAACAAATAATAATATTATTGCCTTTTTCATAACACTACACTTTTCTAATTGTTGTTAACTAGTATTCTAATTTGAAAGACTGCGTAAGCATAAAGTTTTTTACCGCAACAGAACCAATTTTTTAACCGACTTAAAACTACCCGCTGTTAGCGTATAGAAATAAACCCCGCTTGACAACTTGCCGGCGTTGAACTGAACCTTATACCTTCCCGGTGATTTGTGTTCATCAACCAATATAGCTACTTCGTTTCCGAGGATGTCGTAGATTACTAACGCAATCAATTGAGAATTAGGAATTGAGAATTGAGAATTTTTACTGATATGCGGCACATCGTATTGAATAGTCGTTGTCGGATTAAACGGATTAGGGTAATTCTGATGTAATGCATATTCCGTTGGTAATTGCGCTGCTTTAATTGATGTTATTATTTGTGAAATATCTACTGAAGCAGTTTGACTGTAATAAGTAAAAGAACCGTCTGTGTCTATCTGCTTTAACCTGTATTGAACGCTTCTATCTTCATCATAACCTTGATCTTGATCGTAATCAAAAAGTAACTCTTCCAAACTTTCATCCAAATAGCTGTATTCTTTTGGCGAATTGCTGCTGCCTTGCCCCTCAACAAATCCAATTGTTTTCCATTCTGAGTTCTGCGTTCCGTTTTCTGATTGCTGCCTTTCTATTTCGAAACCATAGTTGTTTACTTCAGTCGCGGTTTGCCAAGGTAGCTCAACACCTTCATCAGTTTGCAACGCTTCAAATGAAATTAATTCTACAGGTAAAGCAGCCTCCTGATTTGTAGTAAGTCTTGGATAATTCGCTCCATCAACAGGTGAAATCTCCCATACTTCAGTAAAGTCCCAGTTAGTAAAAGTAGATTGTGTTTTCATTTCAACAGTAGGTTTACCAGCAGCTTCCGTTGATGTTGTAGATGTTTGAGAGGAACATTCAGTATCCCAGAAATTATCGGCAAAGACATTGGCGCCAAGAACTTGTCCTGAAAATCCTTTTGTTGTAAATCCTGTTACTTCGCATGTTGTGTAAGACCTGCTTATTTTGGAGCTGTTGGTTTCTCCGGCAAAACCTCCGAACCTTGTATCACCTCCACCAATCCTTTGTACGATAGATCTTGTATAGCAATCATTTATCGACGGTTGACCAGCGCCTCCATCTTGAGAGGTAAGACCCACAAAACCGCCAACACATGCATAGCCTTTGACGGAGATTGAACTTACATAACTAAATTCGATCAATGTATGATTTCTATTAAAACCTACCAATCCACCTACATTTGTATTACCAGTTACGCTTCCTTCAGACCCATTATATTTTGTTATATAACAGTTACTTATTATGGATGAATTAGTATTATAACCCGCTAGTGCGCCGGTATGATGTCTACCGCTAATATCAATAATTTTTATACCAAGGTTTTTTATTGTTCCACCAAGCACAAATCCAAATACCCCAATATTATCAGTAGATCCCCTGTTGATATACATTCCGGAGATATAGTGATTTTGCCCGTCATACATCCCGGTAAAAGCAGCGCCCCAATTATTTCCGATTGGAGTCCATCCTTGTCCGCCGTCCCAATCAGCCATGTAGTCCCAGAACATCAGCGCTTCATGATCAATGTCATCCGTCTGCTTGTAATGATACCCCCACCTGGCAGATGACTGTGTAATCCAGTAAAGTTCAGGCCAGTCTGTAATTAAATATGGATCAACCTCAGTTCCTGAGCCTGATGGTTGAACAGAGGTAGGTTGTGCATAGAACATTTGACATAAAATTAAAAAGGATATAAAAAAAATCGATTTCATAGCTGCGCCCTAAAAATAAATTTTGAGTAAGTTGATTTATATTCTTCTACCTAATTAGTGGGTAAGCATCCGGCACGATAAAAGAATTTAGTTGTTTATTACATCCTTAAGAACTATCAGGTTTTCCTTAACTACGAATCCGTTTATTTTCTCAGCATAATCTGCTTCCATTACTTCATTAGCGCTGTAGCTCGAGGTCACAATAACTTTTGCTTCAGGAAACATTTCCTTTATTGATTTGCAGCTCATTCTAATTAAATCAAAATCGACTATAACTATGTTGGGATGAAAAGTTTCGCAGGATTCGCATATTTTAGAAAATTCCCCGCACTCGGCAAACTCGTTATCTTTGCCTCCAAGTATTTCGATAATCAGATTCCGAATGCGGGGCGATTCATCTGCAATCAGTATTCTCAAAGCTGCCCTCTTGCTTTCAAAAATTATTGCGTAGTAAAACTAATAATGAGGCGCTTGACGGTAAATAGGTGTTTGCAATCTTTTTATATAGGTGGTTCCACCTAAATCACATTCATATTTCCAAAATCTTTACTTGTCGCGTCCGCGGGAAGATTTTGGGGATTTAGTATTGTGGGATTTTGAATCAAAGCAGTTGTTTATGTTCAATAGCGAACTTAAGCAATGAATGAGCGCCCTGTATGTTCAATTTTTTACAAATATTTGCGCGGTGATTTTCTATTGTTTTATAACTGAGAAAAAGTTTCTCGGCAATTTCCCTGCTGGTTAAACCTGTGGATATCTCTTTAAGTATTTCCTTCTCTTTGTCCGTCAATTTATTTAGACCGGGATTTTCTGAATTTAGCTCCGCGCTTTTTTTCGTGCGCTTAAAGATAAACTCTGAAAGCGAAGGACTAGCATAAAACTTGCCTTCCGATACAGCCTTTACGGCATCAATAACTTCGCGCACTGCATTTTCTTTGAGAACATAAGCCGATATTCCCCCGGCTGCCGCTTCGTTAAACAGGTCTTCCTCTTTGTACATGGTAAGAAGAATAATTTTTTGCCCGGGATTGTTGACAAGAATTTTTTTTGCAGCGTCAAGTCCGTTCATTATTGGCATGTCGATATCGAGAATTAAAATATCCGGTTCTTTTTCAATCGCCAGGTTAAAAGCCTCTTCGCCGTTTTTTGCTTCGCCTATAATTTCGACCTTCTCGTTTACGTTTTGGAAAGCCGCTTTAATGCCTTCCCTAAATAGCGGGTGATCGTCGGCAATAACAATTTTAATTTTTTCTTTCGCGTTCAAATTTGCTTCTGTACTTTCCACAATGTTTATTCTTCCGGCATTTTATTAATAATTAACTTTATAGACAACCCGCAATTACTGCCCGGTTTTATCTCAATGCTTCTGTTAAGAATTTTAGCTCTTTCCATCATACCTGTTAATCCAAAGCCGAAATACTTTTTGGGTATGTTTCCACTTTTATCAACAGGCAGGCCTTTCCCATTGTCCTGTACTGTTAATTGAAAATTATTTTCAGCGAACCCGGCATCGATAAAAACCTCCGTGGCGCCAGAGTGTTTAATAATATTATTTATTATTTCCTGTAGTATCCTGTAAATATGAATCGCCTCTTCTTTAGAAAAGGCATTTCCGAGGTCGCCAATATTTGATTTGTACTTAACGGAGGATTTATCCTTAACAAAATTAACTATCGAATTAAGCGCTTTTGTCAGACCCAGTTTTTCGATTTGAAACGGATGCAGGTTCCTGGAAATGTAGCGTATATCTTCTATCGATTTCGATGTAGTATCGGAAATTTGATTCAGATATTTATCAACCTGATCTTTACCTTTTTTATTTCCAAGCGCCAGCAGGGCGGTATTTTTAATTATCAACAGATCCTGCCCGACTGCATCGTGTAGTTCCGCCGCTATTCTTTTTCGTTCCTTTTCCTGTGATTCAAGAAGCCTGGCTGAATATTCCTGACGTGTTTTATTTTCACGTTTTATGGCTTCAAGTTCGTTTTGACGCGCTGATTCTTTTTGCCTGCTTGTATTCAAATAATCGCGAACCACTATCCACATAAGCGAGCTAACAAAACAAAGGGCACCGTAATGTAATACTCTTACATTAAATCCATAATCAACAAATAATCCTTCCCTGAAATAAAGGATTATCTCGAGAACCGCGAAGAAAAAGAAGCCGCTCATTCCAATAAAAAGCAGTTTGCTTTCAAAGTCACCTGACTTGGTGCTTAATACCATTGCGATGAAACATACCACCATACTTACGGCTAGGAAAATCATAAAATAGGGCAGCACATCGGGAAAAGTGATACTCGTAAAGTTTAATAAAGTAAGATGTACAACCAGGAAAACAAAGTGACTCTGCCACAATACTTTAATAACAGGCCTATACCTACTAAAAATTATTTGCTCAATGGCAAAAAAGCCGCTTGTAGTCATACACATAAGAGATATGTAATCTATCCTATAATATAAAGCGGGAGCTTTAACGAGCAACTGTAGTATAAGGGAATTACTAGCGAATAAAAAAGAATTTGAAATTATAAAAGCTGCAATACCAAGCAGCAGCTTTGACTTAAACACGGCTATGTAAATTACAAGAACACTTAAGCCTATAAAGAAAAACAGTGAGGAAAAAAACAGGCTGCCGAAACTGTTGTTGAAAACAGTAGTAATAATATTTCCCGAAGAGCTAAGCACAATGTTATCAAGGATATTTAAAGACTCTTGTTCAGTACTTACCTTTATTTTAAGTTCATCGTCTTCTTCAAAAAACGGGAGCTCTACGATGTTTTGATTTAACCCGATTAATTTGCGACTCTCTGGATCTCCTAATTGGTAGATCAATTTGTCATTAAGAAAGACCCGGATGAAATGATCTATCTGCCCGATGTATAATGCGGGGCTTGTTCCGTTCCATACCGGAAGTTTGGCTTTTAGTAATAAAATATTTTCGTTGCCGGTTTTGGAAATTTCATTCAGCGAGTTTAATTTTATCCACTTTGTTGAATCCTGGGTTGGCACTCCTTCATAATACTGCCAATTGTCTATAACTTTGCTAAGCCCGGAATCATTTGGGCTATTATACTGAGTGCATGCGGAAAGCAACAATAAAAGGGGGAGATATGCTAATGTTCTCAGCATATTATTGCAGGGTACCCATTGGAATTAATTGTTCACAAACTAATTGAAAAAATAAGTTTAATTTCAACGAGATACTAATCTTGGAAAGAATTAGTATCTATTTAAAATTGCTTTTTGACCACATCAAAATATCCTCATTCCAATACATGGTTGATTTACTTCCCTGCCCCTCAGGCAAGATGGAGTTGAATTCAATTTTATAAATGACCGCTGCTTATTTACCAATTGGGAAACTTCGTTACCCGGGATGTCTTCGACTTTTAATGCTACGTGAACATTGTCATTTCAAAAAACCTGCGAGGAGAAATCTTTAAGGATTTCTCGCCACTCATTTCATTCGGTTTCGAAATGACAAATAGTGGTTTTGACACAGCCCCAGCGGTCCTTAGCCTCTTTCTACCAAGCAACCTTAGAAGCTACTAGCTGCAATAGCCATTCTAACCTCGAGAAGGTTGTTATGCAGGTTTATTTAACCAACAGCATTTTCTTACTGCTCAGAAAACCTTTTGTTTTTATTTGGTAGATATACAAACCGCTGCTTAAATGTTCTGCATTAAATTCAACCTGGTAATAACCGGGTTCCTGTACTTTGTTTACCAATTGGGAAACTTCGTTACCGAGGACGTCGTAGATTACTAGCGTAATCAATTGAGAATTAGGGATTGAGAATTGAGAATTTTTACTAATAAGCGGCACTCCGTATTGAATAGTCGTTGTCGGGTTAAAAGGATTCGGGTAATTTTGCGACAGGTGAAATTCTTCCGGCAATCCGTCAGCTGACGGATCATTTACTGATGTAATTGTTGCATCAACTTCTGCTGTTAAGCTATAA